>JAGQHN010000037.1 GCA_020431825.1 Trueperaceae bacterium
GTCCTCAGGGTTGGATTCAAGACCTTTACCCTAGCTGGACGACCTCCTTTTTCGCAATAAAGTTTCCGAACTATTGAACCTTTAGAGAAACTACTTTAAATAAAGCCAGATAGCTTGATGACTTACAGACCTGAGGGAGCCAGAGATTAAAGATGGAAAAGTATAGGTAGGTTACTATGATAACGTTTGCTGTCATTTTGGTAGTTTCCGGAGCGCTGCTTTTGGGTGCAGCGTGGGGCATTTATGGCAAGCTGGCACAAACCTGGGAAGGTTTTCTGGTGGCCTTAGCCGGGGGCGCACTGATGATTTCGGCTATTTTAGAACTTATTGAACCTGCTACCAAGGAAGCGCCCCTCTGGCAAGTTTTTGCCCTCACACTTACGGGTGCAGTTTGCTTTAGTGGTCTTGATTATCTGGTGAAAAAAACCTGGGGTTCAGACTCTGGTGGTGGTTTGCTTGCGGCCATTACGCTTGATGGCATACCAGAAAATCTGGCGCTGGGGGTCGCTCTTATAGGTACAGGGCCTTTGCAGGTAGCTGCCCTATCTGGCTCGATCTTTTTATCTAATTTGCCCGAAGCTGCTGGTGGTGCCAAAGAGATGGCAGATGCGGGTAATTCAAAGGCTCGAGTCTTTTTACTCTGGGGACTTACCGCCCTGATACTCTCAGCAGCTGCCCTGCTCGGCAATTTCTTTCTGGCAGGAGTGGCTAAAAAGGTACTGGCCCTTATCCGCAGTTTTGCTGCTGGAGCAGTTGTATCTTCTCTCGCTACCGAAGTGTTTCCAAAATCGTTTAAGGAAGATCGCTACTGGGCAGGCATTGCTACCACGCTGGGACTTATTTTGGCCTTTTATCTGAATCAGTTGGGGGAATAGCGATTGACGATCTCATTGCCCGTGAAACCGCATCCTGTAAACGTGGCATGATTACGGTTGCGTCACTCAATGAGGACTAGGCTGAACCTATAGCCGGGTAGTAGACACCCCATGGACCCTGTGAGATTGTTCTTGTTAGATTGTTGAGGAAAGCTATGATTCAAACAGAAGTTGATGGTAATACGGTAGAAGTGAAAGCTATAGACAAGCTTACCCCCGAAGATTACAAGAACCTGACCCCCAGGCTCGAGCAACTCCTTAAGAAGCATGACAAACTTAATTTGTATTTTGATATGACTGAGCTTGGGGCTGTAACCCCCGAGGCGGTCTGGCGTGATCTGAAGTTTGATGTCCAGCATCTGACCGATTTCAAGCGTGTTGCCATTGTCGGCGAAGCTGCCTGGCAGCAGGTGCTTAGCAAACTGGGCACCATGTTTAGCAGCGCTGAAGTCAAGTACTTTAAGCCTGATGATAAAGCGCTGGCCTCGAGCTGGGTAAATCAAGCTTAGGTAGGGTTTGAGATTTCTAAGAGTTGGGCTTAGACTCGAGCATTTAGCCAGCTCAGCACATCTTTATAAACTTCTTCACGGCTTAACTCATTAAAAATCTCATGATAGAAATCGTCATAAATTTTTAGAGTCTTGTCGCTCGAGCCTGCTTTGTTGTAGAGTTCCTGGCTGCCAGACTTATCAGCAATCTGGTCAGCACCGCCGTGCATGACCAGTAAAGGCAAATTAAGTGCAGATGCCCTTTCTAAAATATAAGGTCCTGCAGCCAGCATTTCGGTACCCAGTCTGGCTTTGGTGCCCCCATGGTAAATCAGAGGATCCTTCTGGTAAGCCTCAACAATTGCCTGGTCTCGAGATACCAGGGTAGCGTCAAGACTGGTGGTTGGCAGGGAAGGTAAAAGTTTACTGATAATGCCGGATAAGCTTAAGAGAATGGGTGAAATCTGAGTGGCATTGCGTAAAAATGAGCCGCTCACTATGAGCCCATCTACTTTGTGTGGATGCTCCAGAATAAACTGGGTGGCAATCGCGGCACCCATACTGTGCCCCAGTAAGAAAACCGGGCTAACAATAGCCTCTTCACGCAGCTGATCGATATAGACTTTTAAATCCTGAATATACTGGCGAAATACTCTTATGTTGGCACGTTCACCTTCGCTTTTACCATGCCCTCTATGATCTAGCGCGTAGACGTTGTAGCCAGCAGCCACCAGAAATTCAGCCAGGGGCTGGTAGCGCTCCAGGTGCTCAGCATACCCATGAGAAACAAAAATGCTTGCTTTTGGTGGCAACTCAGTCAACCAGCTCTGGGTGTATAACGAAAATCCATCGGCTGTTTTAACCGCGCTGCTGTGGGTTTGCATATGTCCTCCAAAAGATCAAAGTAAGCTTGATCGGGCCAGGGTAGCCAGCTGTCTTGTCTCTCTAGTTTACCTGATCGTTTTTAGCTTTGCAGGGCTAAAGGGTTGCGGGCAGTCATGTGAAGGTTTTTGATGTTGTGCGGCTGGAAACCTTTACCTTAGTATTTAGAGGGCATAGAGGGCACTACCCAAAATCAGCTAAAGCGCGGTCATGGTAGACTCGAGGCATGCCACTCGATAGCTTAAGGCTCCGTCAGGACTTTCCCATTTTAGCGCGTCAGATTAATGGTAAACCGCTTATTTATTTTGATAATGCGGCCTCTTCACAGAAGCCCAAACAGGTCGTCGAAACAATGTTGCACTACTACTATCATTCTCATGCAAATGTGCACCGCGGCGCCCACACGCTGTCAGTTGAAGCCACGGACTTATATGAGGCAGCCAGAGGCAAGCTTGCCAGATTTATCAATGCGCCAGAAGCTGAGAGCGTTATTTTTACCCGCAACACCACCGAAGCTATGAACCTGATTGCCTATAGCTGGGGCATGGAAAATCTTAAAGCGGGCGATGAAATTATTATTGATTATGCCGAGCACCATGCCAATATTGTGCCCTGGCACTTTGTAGCAGCCAAAACGGGTGCTGTGATCAAAGCCATTAAGCTGGGTAGGGATTTCCGTCTGGATATGACTGACTTTGAAGCTTTGCTGTCAAAACGAACCAGAGTTGTTTCGGTTGCGCATATGTCAAATGTACTGGGAGTGATTCATCCTATAAAAAGTCTGGCCCAAAAAGCCCATGATGCCGGAGCTATTATGATTGCCGATGGTGCTCAGGCAGCACCCCATGTCAAAGTAGATGTGCAGGACCTGGGAGTAGATTTTTATACTTTGTCGGGTCACAAAATGTGTGGTCCAACGGGTGCGGGGGCACTCTGGGGTAAGGCAGAATTACTAAGAGGGATGCCGCCTTTTTTAGGTGGCGGTGAAATGATACGCAAGGTTGCTATAGATACGAGTAGCTACGCAGATATACCCAACCGTTTTGAAGCAGGTACGCCCAACATTGCCGAGGCCATTGCGCTGGGAGCTGCGGCTGACTACCTCGAGTCCATTGGCATGGACGCTATCTTTGAGCATGACCAGGAACTGACACGTTATGCCCTTGAGCGTCTAAAAACGTTAGAGGGGCTCGAGCTTTACGGCCCCGAAGGAGATGACCGCGGCGGCATTATTCCTTTTAATATAAAGGGTGTGCACCCCCATGATGTCGCTACGGCACTTGATCAGGAAGGCATTGCTATTCGGGCGGGTCATCACTGCGCACAGCCGCTCATGAAACACCTCGGTGTGCAGTCAACCGCCAGAGCCAGTTTTTATTTTTACAACAGCTTTGCAGAAGTTGATAAATTTGTTGAAGTGGTGGCAAAAACCAGAGACTTCTTTGCTCAGTTTGCCTGATTTATTTTGTTATATTGCTTACATTCTTAATTGATGTAACAAACTTGTAATACAAACTTACCAAACTTGCCTAATCTGACTTAAGCTTCGTTGTTTCTCAAAATTAAGTCGTCAGCAAGGCCAAGTTATCCTCTGCACTATCCATGTGCCTTAGCAATTTATCTGGAGGCATAGTATGTTACGTGGATGCTTTAGAGTGGTATGGCTATTTTTAGCAGGCATCGTGCTGGTTTCGTGCGGCAGTGGTGCAGGTTCTCTGCAAAAGCAAGTGGGCACCGAGCCTGACCCGGTTGAAGAAGTGGCGGGTACCTACACCATTCAAACCTACCCCTTTAGACCCGGGGCCAATATTAATTTCGGTTCGGGCTTTTCTACCCCAAATGAGCGCTTTTTAGGGGTGGGAAAGTGCCTCGAGTTTGGCAATGGACAAAGCAGTCTCGAGGAAATTTTACAGTATGAACCCAGTGCTTTAAAGCTCGAGTTCAGCATGGATCTGGCGACCTCGCGCGAGGAGCTGGCTGACAAGCTGGATGTAAGTGCTGCCATCAAAGCGCGTATCGGTGTGGTTGAACTCGAGGGTGCAGCCCATGTTCTCTTTGATGATGAAACCACTTCCAATGATGTTTACCTGATTGCTAAAGGCAAAGCCACCGGGCACACCTTTGGTTTTTTGACGCTTGGTCAGGATAATGTCAGCATTAAAGGCTACAACTTTGATGACCCTGCTGCCAGCACTGGTTTTGGCAAGCTTTTCCGTGAAGACTATAAAGCCTTTTTAGAGCGCTGCGGTGACCGCTTTGTTAGCTCGATAACGCTGGGCGGCGAGTTTTACATCATTGCGCAAATTGAAACCTACAGTGAAGAGCATAAAAAAGATATTGAGGGTAGCCTCCGGGTGAGCATTGCCGAACTTGGGGTAGAAGGCAGTGCCTCACTGAAAAAAGTACTGGATAAAGCCAAATCTCAAACCAATATGAAAATACAACTGATTAGTTCAGGTATGTTTCCCAGTGCTGAAACCCTAATCAATGTGCAGTCAGACCCGGGTGCTGTTGTGCAGGATTTGATTAATGGCATTCAGTCGCAGTGCTTGAGTTTGCAAAATAACATCGCTCAGGCAAGCAAGGCGGCGTTTGGTTTAACCAGTGTGGGTTCAGGGGAAGCATTTGCTTTTAAAGATATAGGTAGCCAGGCGATAGATAATTACAATGATGTGCTCGAGCACCTAAGCGTCTGTTCCAAACAGGTCACATTGAGCGATTACAAAATGCTCACCACCGAAGATGGGCAGTCTTACGAAGCCATCAAAGCCATGAATGCCCACTTTACTGCCAGCCGTTTGATGCACCTTTTGCAGCTACTGGAAGATTTTGCAATTGACGCTAACTTCTATATAAAAAATAATTACCTTTACGAAGCCCCACAGGAAAACCCGGCAGCGGGTGAGCAGGCAACCAAAACCCCTGAAAGTATGGATGATTTCCTGAATGATGAAGTTGCTAACTTGCGTTTTGTTTTACAGGAGCAGCTTGCCAAATGTCAGACCGCTCAGTTTGATGATTGTAAATTTGTCAGCATAGAGGGTTACGGTGACAGTACCGATGATGACTATAAGGCGGTCAGAGATACTTTAAGAGATTGGGTTTACTTTATTCCGCCACGGGGTAAGTGGGATTTGCCCAATACCTGTAACGCCCTAAAAGATGTTCGTGGAGAGAAGGAATTTAGCTCGAGTACGGCCTACACCATTTATTACCAGAGGGATTTGTCTCGAGCCTATCAGGTGTACTGTTTACCTAAAGATGCTGCACAAGAAGTTACGCTTTTTGGCACCCCCAAAGATAATCGCCCCGATGCCACTTCTTACTATGAGTATTTACAACTGCATAGCCCACAAAACTTAGCCAGAGGTACGACCCACGCAGCTGCCTTAAACGGCGGTGCCTTTGATCAGGTAAATGGCTCCTTTGAACAGGCGACCCGCTATGACCGCATTCGTATCAACCCGATTGATTTGAGTATTGAACCAGAAGACTTAAGTTTTGCTTTCAATGTTGGCGTTATCAAACCTGTTAGTGATGGTGCAAAAGCAGTTTATGAACAAATGCCAAAAGTTACAGGCAGCACAGATAACAGCGTCAGAGCTATTCCGTTAGGTACTGCCATTGGCTGCAACAACACTCATGCTGAGGCCAGTCTTAACTTACAGGGTACAGGTCTCTACTTTGACCCGCTTATGTCAGAGCGTGGTGCCTGGTGGTACACACCTTTTGGTGAGGTCAAAGAGCCTCCCAGAGTCAAGGTGACGAAAGATGCCATCTCAATTGACAGCGGTTTTTCAGTTGATTGCGTGCAGCTTAGACCTGCAGACTTCCGCATAAAACTAAGTTTGCCTACTGACCCAAGCATCCTAGATACCCCTGGACTTTACAGTGATCAGGTTGAGTTTGATCATAATCCAGTGCAAAAGTTTTACCTTTCAGGTAGGCCAGATAAATTAAACACCTTTTATGTTGATGATGACTACATCATTTATCTGGATGGTTTTTATCTGGGGGATGTTTCTTACTGGACTGCCGCATGGCCCTTTAAAGGACGCCAGGGACAAACCCTGGATATTATTGCTTCAAATCGCGCGGGTGGCTGCGCCATAGGTTCGCTTTATGTCCTTTTAGTGGATGAAGACTCAAATATTCTAAGTTCTCATGCAATTTATGAGGCTAGTCAGCATCCTGCTAACAATACCTTTTATGACAATCTAAATAGTGAATGTAGTAATACGGTTGGACCGTTTCATGAATTCTACTTTGTCCTTGACTTTCCAGATGCGGTGACTGCTCCTTAAGTTTACAAGCTTGCTTTATTGCTGAACCAGGTCTCGGCAATAAAGCAAGTTATTTTCACTTTCTATTATCCAATACTCCCAAAGTTCCTTGTTTACTGGAGGTGTTATGACCAGATTTATTAGCTTATTGTCTTTAATGATGCTACTCGTTGTGTCTGTAGGTTGCGGTAGCTCGAGCTCTCTTAAAAAAGCCGTTGCTACAGAAGCTGACCCCGAAGAGCAGGTTACAGGTACCTATACGGTTGAAAACTTTCCCTTTATACCTGCTGCCAATATTAATTTTGGTTCAGGCTTTTCTACCCCTAATGAGAAGTTTTTGGGCGTAGGTGACTGCCTCGAATTTGGTGATGACTTTAGTAGTTTTGAAGAGGTTTTGCAGTTTGAACCCAGTACTTTAAAGCTCGAGTTTGACATGGACCTGGCTACCTCGCGCTCTGAACTGGCAGACAAACTTGACCTGACGGCAGGGCTTAAAGCCCGCTTTGGCATTGTTCAGGTAGATGGTCGCGCCAAAGTCTTCTTTGATGATGAAACCAATTCCAATGATGTCTATCTGGTGGCTAAAGGTAAGGCTACAGGACATAGTTTTGGCTTTTTAACGCTGGGTGAGCGCAAGGTGCGCATCAGTGGCTATAACGCGGCTGACCCGGCTGCTAGTACGGGCTTTGGTAAGCTTTTCCGCGAAGATTACAAGACCTTTTTAGAGCGCTGCGGCGACCGCTTTGTCAGCTCGGTAACCCTGGGCGGTGAGTTTTACTTAATTGCCCAGATTGAAACCTACAGCGATGAACATAAAGAAGATATTGAAGGTAGCCTCGAGGTAAGTATTGCTGAAATAGGTGCCGGAGGCTATGGTTCGCTGCAAAAGGTCCTGGATAAAGCCCGTTCCCTTAGCAATATGAAAGTCCATCTGGTCAGTGCAGGTATGTTCCCTGATGCCAGTACCCTTATAAATGTACAGTCAGACCCGGGTGCTGTCATTGAAGATTTAATCAATGGTTTAAGAGATCAGTGTTTGAATTTGCAAAATAGCATTACTGGACAGGGTATACAGAGTCTTGCTGAGTTAGAACCACAGGCGATTAGTAGTTTTGAAACGGTGCTCGAGCATCTCAGTGTTTGCTCAAGGACGGTTACCCTTACTGATTATAAAATTTTAACCACCGAAGATGGTCAAAGCAATGAAGCCATTAAAGCTATGAATGCCCACTTTACTGCCAGCCGCCTGATGAATCTTTTGGGCATTTTAGAAGATTTAACGATTGACGGAACCTATTACGTAAAAAATGATTCTATTTTTGAACCTGCTCAGGAGAACCCTGGGGCGGGTGAGCAGGAAACCAAGACCCCTGCCAGCATGGAAACCTTTTTAACCAATGACGTAGCTGATTTGCGCTTTGATTTGCAGGAACAGCTTGCCAAGTGTCAGGCAGGGCAATTTGATGACTGTAAATATGTGAACATTGCTGGGTATGGTGACAGTGCCGATGATGACTATAAAGCTATTCAAGCTACGCTAAGAGACTGGTACAAGTACATACCACCACGGGGTAAGTGGGATTTGCCCAATACCTGTAACGCGCTAAAAGATGTGCGTGGGACAAAGGAGTTTAGCTCGAGCACCGAGTACACCATCTACTACCAGCGTGACCTTGCCAGGGCTTATCAGGTTTACTGTATCCCTAAAGATCAGGCGGAAGAAGTCGAGCTTTTTGGTACGCCCGAAGATAATCGCCCCGATGCCACTTCTTACTATGAGTACTTACAACTGCATAGCCCGCAAAATTTAGCCAGAGGTACGACCCACGCAGCTGCCTTAAACGGCGGTGCCTTTGATCAGGTTGGAGGTTCAGTTGAGCAGGCGACTCGCTATGACCGTGTGCGTATCAATCCGATTGATTTAAGCATTGAACCCGAAGACTTAAGTTTTAGCTTTAATGTAGGGGTTATTAAACCCCTAAGTGAGGCTGCGCAAACCGTTTATCAGCAAATGCCTAAAATAGCTGAAACAACGAATATTCAGGCAATTCCATTAGGTACAGCCATTGGCTGCAATAACAGCCATGCTGAGGCAAGTTTGAATTTAGAGGGTACAGGGCTTTACTTTGACCCGCTGATGTCCGAACGCGGTGCCTGGTCATACACGGCTTTTGGTGAACTTAAAGAAGCGCCAAGGGTTACAGTGACTAAAGACACTATTGCTATAGATAGCGGTTTTTCCGTTGATTGTGTGCAGTTACGCCCGGCTGATTTTCGTATAAAACTAAGCCTGCCGAGAGACCCTAGTGTGCTTGACGTCCCTGGTCTTTACAGCGATGAAGTGGCGTTTGACCATAATCCAGTGCAAAGGTTCTATTTATCGGGTAGACCAGATAGTTTTAATCCTATCGCTATAGATGACTATTATGATGTTTATATTGATGGATTTTTGGCATTTTCCTTTGGCGATTGGAATCCGGCTGTCCCGTTTAAAGCCCGTCAGGGGCAAACGCTAGACGCTATTGCGGTAAATCTAGGAGGACCCTGTGCCTTGGGAACCCTCTATGTCTTACTGGTTGATGCTGATAACAATATCCTGTCTTCTCATTTGCTTTATCAGGCCAGTCAGTATGCGGCGTACAATACACAGTGGGATTATGTAACGTGCCGAAACGGAATAGTCAACGGTGTGGGTTCATTCCGTGAGTTCCATTTTGTGCTTGATTTTCCAGGTGCGGTAAGCCCCTAGCTTTTTTCTGTTAGTCGAGGGTAAGAAAATGCATAGCTTTACCCTCGACTAACAAAGCTGTCATATGTTCTTTTCAAACTAAGTCATTCGCTCTTAGAAGAACTTTCTCAAGGTCAACTCCATTTACATCATGCCCCAGCCTTATCTATGCCAGGAGGCACCATGTTAAAAAAGTATTGGCTACTAAGCTTACTGCTGAGTGCAAGTTTACTTGTTGCTTGTGGTAGCAGTAGCAGTTTAAAGAAAGCAGTCGCTACTGAAGCTGACGAAACAACCGAAGAAGTTACCGGAACCTATACGGTAGAGAGCTATCCATTTTTGCCTGCCGCCAATATTGATTTTGGTTCAGGCTTTTCTACCCCGAATGAGAAATTTTTAGGGGTGGGTAACTGCCTCGAGTACGGTGAGGGTATAACCAGTTTAGCTGACGCCCTGCAGTATAAGCCCAGCACCTTAAAGCTCGAGTTTGACATGGACCTGGCCACCTCGCGTGAGGAACTTGCCGACAAGATGGATTTGACCGCCAGCCTCAAGGCCCGCATTGGCATCGTTAATATTGACGGCCGCGCCAAAGTCTTCTTTGATGATGAAACCAGTTCCAATGATGTCTATCTGATTGCCAAAGGGAAAGCCACGGGGCACACTTTTGGCTTTCTGACCCTGGGGGAAGGGGTTGTTGGCATAAAGGGCTATAACGCTGAAAATCCTGCTGAGAGCACGGGTTTTGGCAAACTTTTCATCGATGACTATAAAAGCTTTTTAGAGCGTTGCGGTGACCGCTTTGTGAGTTCGATTACGCTGGGAGGCGAGTTTTACTTAATTGCGCAGATTGAAACCTACAGCGAAGAGCATAAAAAAGATATTGAAGGCAGCCTAAACATCAGCATTTCTTCTATTGGGGTTGATGGTGGCGCATCCTTAAAGAAAATCCTGGATGAAGCCAGTGCCAGAACCAATATGAAAATTCATCTGGTCAGTGCCGGTATGTTCCCTGAGGCCAACACGCTCATTAATGTGCAGTCAAACCCCGGTGCTGTGGTTGAAGACCTGATTAACGGTCTTAAAGAGCAGTGTCTGAGTATTCAAAATACGGTGGCGCAAGGTGCCTTAGTAACGCAGGCTGATTCGGTTTTGCATGTGACAGACTTGAACCCACAGGCGATTGATAACTTTAATGAGGTGCTCGAGCACCTGAGTGTTTGCTCCAAGCAAGTCACCCTGACCGATTACAAAATTTTAACCACCGAAGATGGCGCCAGTAACGAAGCCATCAAAGCCATGAACGCTCACTTTACTGCCAGTCGTCTGATGAACTTACTTAGCATTTTAGAAGATTTTGATATTGACGCCCGTTACTACATTAAAAACGATTCTATCTTTGAGCCTGCTCAGGAAAACCCTGCTGCAGGTGAGCAGGCAACCAAAAGCCCAAGCAGTATGGCGACCTTCTTAAGTAATGAGGTGGCAGACTTGCGCTTTGCCCTGCAGGAACAGCTTGCCAAGTGTCAGGCTGGGCAGTTTGATGACTGCAAGTTTGTCAGCATAGACGGTTTTGGAGATGCGACCAGTGACGACTATAAAGCCGTTCAGGATGATATTCGTGCCTGGTTTAACTATATACCTCCAAGGGGCAAGTGGGATTTGCCCAATACCTGTAATGCCCTAAAGGATGTGCGCGGTGCCAGAGACTTTAGCTCGAGCACAGCCTATACCATTTACTACCAGCGAGATTTGAGCCGCGCCTATCAGGTGTACTGTCTGCCCAAAGAAGCAGCTAAGGAAGTTGAGCTTTTTGGTACGCCCGAAGACAGCCGCCCTGAGGCCACTTCATACTATGAGTATATACAGCTAAAAAGCCCTCAGAATATTGCTCGAGCCATAACCCACGCCACCGATGTCAATGCCGGAGCCTTTGATCAGGTCAACGGGTCTTTAGAGCAAGCCACGCGCTATGACCGCATCCGTATCAACCCAATCGATTTAACCATTGAACCCGAAGACATCAGCTATACCTTTACGGTCGGTAAAGTCATTCCGGTAAGTGACGCTGCCAAGTTTGCCTATCAGCCGCTGCCAAAAGTGGGCACAAGCGATCAGGTTGCCGTTATTCCATATGGGACGGCGATTGGCTGTAATAAAAATGCTGCTGAAGCGACCCTAAACATAGAGGGAACCGGGCTGTACTTTGACCCACTTATGTCCGAGCGAGCAGGCTGGTACTACACCCCACATGGTGACATCATCGAGCCGCCAAGGGTTGTCGTAGAAAAACAGCGCATTACCATAGATACGGGGTTTGCCCTCAACTGTACCCAGATTCGCCCGGCAGATTACCGCATTAAATTAAGCCTGCCCAGTGACCCCAGCGTCCTTGATCAGGATGGGCTTTATAACGATGCTGTCGCTTTTGAAAATGCACCTTTGCAGTGGTTTATCCTTTCGGGTGCGCCAGATAATGTTCGTGAGCAAGTTGTTGTAGATGATGCTTATAGCGTTTACCTGGATGGGCACTGGCTCTTTGATATGAATGGTAATGGCGGAGCTACAAACGAAGCCTGGTTTGAAGCCCGTCAGGGGCAGCATCTGCTCATTGCTGGTAGTAATACTCACGGTGGCCCCTGCGGGACGGGTGATCTTTATCTTCATGTGATTAACCACGATGACAAGGATGCTACCCAAACCATCATCGCGACCAAACAGGTGTTTAACCAGAAGAGTTATGAGTGCTTTGGTCAAAACGGCTGGTTTACCCAAAATTCATTCACACTTAAGTTTTAAAAGTTGCTGAAGATGAAAAGAACCCTGTTTGGCTTAAGTTTGCTAGCTTGCCTCCTGCTGATTTCGTGTCAGCAGGCAAGCCTGATTGCACCTTTGCCAGCAGTCGTTGACGAGGTGCCAGAAGGCAGCGAAGCCTTGCCGCAAAAACCCTCGAGGCTCGAGCTTGACCACAACGCCACTAAAGTCCAGCAGGTCTATAACTGGCCCGGCCTGGGTTTTGACTCTAACCATGAAGACCCCAAAGGCAGTTGTCTGGAAGAAGTTTTGCTCAGTCCTATGGTGGGGCAAAAGCGCATGGAGCTGAGCTTCACTATGGCAGAAAGCCATGATGAGCTGGTGAAGTACTTTGGGCTCGAGGGGCATGTGGGCTTTAACTGGGGCTTTATTAAGGGTTCGGGTAGTCTCGAGTATGTCAATGATCATGAGGCCGATAACTATAGTCTTTACCTGATTATGAAAGCCAGCCTTAATACCCAGACCCTATCCGTTAATCAGGCAAGTCTATCCTCAGAAGCCGAAACCCTGCTAAATACTAAAGGTTATGAATCGCTTGTACAAAAGTGTGGCGATCAGTTTGTTTCTTCGATTACGCTGGGCGGGTCGTACTATGCGGTTTTTCGTATTGTGGCTTCGTCCTATAAACAAAAAGAAGAGTTTAAGGCTACCATCCGTATCAAGATTTTATTTGTGCATATCACCATTCATATTCATGAGGTGATGTCAGACATTTACCGGAAAGCCAAAGATATGAGTTTTGTGGTTTTCCAAACGCCCAATCTTATTCCGACGCTTCGCAGCGGAGATTTCTCGCTGGTGCAAGACACGGCTTCCTTTATTTATGAAGCTCAGGATTACCTATCAAGGCTCGAGCAGCACTGTGAAATCCAGCTGCTGAATGGTCAGTACCAGTATCCGGTTGACTGTGTCAGCGTCATTACCCTGCAAGACTACCTGACGCTGACACCTTATACACCTGACCCGGACATCAGGGCAAGACAGCATGACGCCTTGCTGATAAAAACGCACTTGCAAGCCCTTGGCGCCAGACTTAAGGGGCTCGAGCATGACCTCTTTTTTGTAACGGCCCAGCCCTACTTTTTTATAGGTCTGGATGACGCAGCCAGACGTGACCTTTTTGCGGAGCGCTATCAGACGGTTAAAGCCATGCAGACCAGTCTGGAAAATGACCTCGAGTACTGCACTTCAAGTCTTGCCAATGTCATTCTGGCGCGCTGTCAGGCTTATGTATCGGCTGCCAGTGGCACGACCTACGCTACGCTGAAGGCGCAGCTTAGTGACTGGCAAAGCAGTCTTCCCGATAGGCAAGATGCCGATGTCTTGCCGAAAAGCTGTCAGGAAGTGCATAGCTTTGGGGTTTTAAACCTGTATCAGGAAAATACACTTTATTTTCAGGGAGCATCTGGCGCACCCTATACAGTGCTCTGCTACCCGAGTTTTAGCAGTGACCTGATTTTTGAGGAATATTTGCGAGTGCCTCAAGAAGATGAATATGCAGCAGCCTTTGCTGCCACCCTTCAGGGCGAAGATAGCTTTGTCGATGGTCTTGACCCCCTGGACATGCGGGCCAATCTTGTCCGTTTTGACCATAAGGGGCGCGTCCAGACAACGCGCTGGCAGCTTTACCGCATTAATCCTGTTGATCTGACCATCGATATAAACAATCTGCGTTTTGCCGAAACTGTTGGTTACGCTGGCGCTACTGAGTTTGGCCTTGACTACTCGCAGGGTATGCCTGTTAGCGCGCTTTATGCCTGCTCGAGTACCCGCCCCATGCGCCTTTTTAGCTATATCAGTTTACTGGGCACCGATCTGGTGATTGACCCGCTGATGCTGGGCAGTTCAGTCTGGCAAGAACAATTCAAGCGAGGCTCGGCTGCGCCAGGGTTTGTGCCAGAGGGCAGGCTCGAGCGTGCCATTGAAGTAGCCGGAACCCAGTTTGCCCTTATGGCGAGGCTCGAGCCAAATGAATGCATCAGTGCCGTGCCGCAAACCTTTCGACTGATGCCCAGATCATCTCTGGTGTCTTATTAAGCTTCAAGGAGATCTATGAACCGATTCATAACAGCCCTGCTACTGCTTGCTTTGCTGCTGCTGGCAGCCTGCGGGGGAGGCAACAAGGCTATTGTCAGCCCGACGCCGACCCCAGAAGAGCCCAGCCCTGAGCCAGAACCAGGAACAGAAAACCCACCGAGCTTAGCTGCCAGTCTGGTAAAACTCGAGTTTAGTGCTGCGGCTATTGATCAGGGGGCGCAAATCGTTAAACCTTTGGCGGGTAGCGACTCAGTCATGCTGGTGGCAAAGCGCTTTAACCGTTTTGAAGCTGAAGGCAATCATTATCTGAGTCTCACGGTTGAATTAGTAAATCAGGCTTGTGCTGGCTGTGCTGCTAACAGCTCGAGACCCGAGATTAGTCTTTTGGCTGTGACTGACTCGAGCCGCCTGCTTGGCACACCCTTTGCTAGTTTCAAAAGTTCTGATGGCAAAACGGTAGGCTCAGGTCTTGCTGCAACTCAGGCCACAGGACTCAGGCCCATTCACGGAATGAATCTGACCGAGAGAGGCCCCAAAGTTCTGGATGATGAAGCTTCTTTTCAGGCTTATAGTGAAGAAGCGCTTGCCGCGTTTAAAACGCTTGTTCCAGAGGGCTATACCTTACTTCCTTATGGGTTTAGCGCTGCCAAAACAGGTACTTCGGTTAATAGTTTGGGTCAGCTAACGCTAGCTTTCAAGCTCCCCGCAAACCTAGGTAGCACTCCTCCCATTTTTGGTATGACCCTATTGGCAACGGTACAAAGCAAAAAACAAGTGACCGAGAGCCTCGAGGAACAGGGCACAGACGCTGCTCTTACCAGAGCAAAGGCAAGCGGTGCCAGCCTTACGGTTTTAGGAAATAGCCCCAGTCGGGCAGATAAGCGTCTTTGTTCTCTGGCACTCAGTCGCGCAGATAAGCCAGTTTATTTACTTAATCAGGCGACCTGTCAACCCGTTACAAGCGTTAGTTCTTTTCTCGATGAACAGGACGGAGACTTTTCTATTGGGCAGTTGAGTTTACGCGAGGCTCTGGCAAGAGCTAATGACGGTCAGCTAATTCAGTTTTCTGATGAAGTGTTGGCGCATGAAGGGGGCATTTTACTGGATAGCAAGCTTGGACCCCTCGAGTTCAGAAAATCCATAACGTTAGACGCAAGCCAACCGCTTATTTTAGATGCCCAGAAAGCTATGGAACTGGCAACCCTGCATTCTGGTATTACGCTAAATCTGAATAATCTGAGATTTCAAAACGGCAAAACTGCGGCTTCGGGTGCCGCCTTTAGCATTCCTGAAGGTACAACGGTGACCCTTAAGGGGGCTGAATTTAAAGCAAATCTGGCTTCTAAAGACGGGGGTGCCATCTACAATGAAGGCACGCTCGAGCTTAACGACACCGTCTTTTTGGGCAATGTCAGCCTCGAGGATGGGGGTGCGTTTGCCAACCTGGGAACGGTCAGGGCTTCGGGGGTTTATTTCTTAGAGAATAAGGCAACGGGGGCAGGTGGCGCTATTTTTAATGCCAGCGAAGCAGAAAATACCTTTGTAAATGTTCAGTTCAGCCAGAACAAGGCCGATTATGGTGGGGCGCTGTTTCACCGCTTTGGCAGGCTCGAGCTGCGCTATGCCAGCATTTATGCTAATGAGGCTGTCAGAGATGGAGGGGGCCTTTTTGTTAACAGCGCAAACAGTCAGATCGGTGTACATGCCAGCCTGATAGCTCACAACCTTGACGCTGCCCAGAAGCTATTTCAGGATGTTTATGTCAGTGGCTCGAGTAACCCTTTTGAAAGTAGCTATAACCTTATTGGTTTAGGAGATAGTCAAGGCTTTTTTGCCACAGAGCTTGCCAGCACTAAAAATCAAGTGGGAACTTCTTTATCGGCCTACCTCGAGCCCGAGGTTGACTGGAACCCGGTAGCTGATACGCTGAATACCCTTTTACCTAAGGCAAAAAGTCCTTTGCTTAATGCGGTTCCGGCTGGCGTCTTAGGCTGTGACAGCAGCCTAAAAGATATTACTGGAGCGGCTCGAGGGGTAGCAAGTGCTTGTGATATCGGGGCGTACGAAGCAAGATAGGTTTATCCATACAAAATAAAAAGGATGCTCAAGTGCGAGCATCCTTTTTGATATAGCAGGTAGCATCTGGTTGCAAACAATTTGCCTTGCATTTTCCTCTGGCACAAATAGTTTCTGGCGATACTTTCTAGCTTCCAAAGGTTGAGTGGCTATTCAGATGCAGCCTAGATAGCCACAGCTTCAAGGGCGCGAATATGAGCTACACTTTTTGCTACTGCCTCTTTACCCCCGGCAACTTCTAAACAAATGCTGCCTTTAAAGGCATTTAGGAAAGAGCTGTAGTTTCTAAAGTCAATATGACCATCGGTAGTGGGAGCATGCAGATCATCCTGAGCATTATTATTGCAAAGATGCAGGTGAATAATGCGCTCACCCAATGTATCTATATAGCTGCTTATATTGTCTTCATTGGCTAAGAGGGGGTCAGCCCAGGGGCGATTGGCTTCTATCAGAGCATGACCGACATCCAGACAGTTATGCATGCCAAACTTATCGGTGATGTGCCTGAGCATTTCAGGGCCTTTTACCAGACCATCGACCAGGAGCCCCAGGTTTTCCAGTGCTATAGGTACACCTGCAGCTTGAAACTGAGACAGTGAATCATAAAGTGCCTCAAAGGCCTGCTCTAAAGGTACGGGTTGATAGAGAAAAATATGCCCGGTATGCAACACGCCGCAACTGGCCTCTATAGCTCTGGCATACTCGAGGGCTTCTAAGGTTTGCTCTACACTGGCTTTACGCACTACCTTAATGAGAGAAGCAATGTTTAAATCAATAAAGGGAAGATGCAGGGTGACACCTATGCCTGTTGCTGCTTTAAGTTCTCTTACGCGCTTTGCCGGTTGTGCATCACTGAGGTAGTCGCAATAATCGTAAATAAGCTCGACAAACTCGAGCCCAAGACTTTCCGCAAATTTGAAAGCCTCATCAACTTTATAAATACCAGCCGTGGCTGAACTGTAACCAAGCTTCATGCGTCACCTCAATGGCTAGAAGTTTATGCTTTATGGGCATAATTCGCTGTGACGAACATCGTCAGTAGATTCGTTATAGCAAGAGAGACAAGCAAGAGCAATGAAATTATTAAAACCCTAGCTAGAATTGCTTGCTGGTTCTAGTTCCGAGCCTCTTTCTACCGTTAACTTTCCACTAACTTGAGCACATTTTGCTCGAGCCAGGTTTTAACCCCGAGTTCTTCGGGAGAAGGAATGTGTTCATCTGATACCGCTAAGACTTCGTCATGAACATGGGGTCCAACCGCTATGGCCCGACCTGCCCACTCGAGCATGGTGACATCATTGGGGCCATCTCCAAAAGCAATCACGTCAGAAGCTTCATAGCCAAGTTCAGCAGCTATAAGTGCCAGAGCACTTCCTTTATCAGAATTGGGGCTGGTGACTTCCAGGTAGCCGTCGTTCCAGCTATAGGTGAGCAGCTCGGCGTGGTTTGTTTCGACATGAGCCCTTATGGCAGCGTTGCCGCTAAGCGTGCTAAAGACCAGCTTATCAGCGTGAAGCTCGAGCCCTTCTTCGTAGATTTTAACGTAGCGATTTTGGGTGTGTGCCCAGTGCCATCTCTCATCATTTGGGTTTTTGACGTAGACGGTATCTTCAGCAATACAGGCATATTCAACATGGGCCTCTTTAAGAAAAGGTGCCAGTAAACCCTGTACATCTGTGGGTTTTAAGCGGTTTTCTCGCAGCACTTTCCCTGCTTTGCCTATGACATAAGCTCCGTGATTAGTGCTGTAGCACTCTTTGATTTTGAGTTGCCCGAGAAAAGGCAGGGTAGTAAGGGGCGGGCGACCCGTAAGAACGCTGACCTCATGACCGCTTTCTCTTAGCTTGTTGAGGCTCTCTACTATTGCCCCAGGCAGTTCAGCGGTTCTGGTAACAATGGTGTTGTCAAGATCAAATGCAAATAACATAGCTAGCAGCTTAGCCTGTTTTTTGTTAAAGCGATGTAGAACTATCTAACTATCAGACAGATATAAACTGCTGCGTTTAACTGGGTACTGGGCTAACGACTTTGGCTCAGATGAGTGCTAGACTTTAAACACTATGAGTCTTCTTTCAAAAGCTGCTTCAGGTCAGAGACTAACGGCCGCTGAAGCTGTAGAGCTATATCACTTGCCCCTTTTTGATCTCTCGAGTGCTGCTCATGCCGTGCGCAATTTACGCACCGATCCAGAGATTGTTACTTACCTGATTGACCGTAACATTAACTATTCCAATGTTTGTAATGTCGGCTGTGCCTTTTGTGGTTTTTACCGAACCCGCCGTCAGGATGATTCTTATACGCTTTCCTATGAGGAGATTAGCCAGAAAATTCGTGAACTCGAGGCTGTTAATGGTACGCGCATTCTGATGCAAGGTGGGGTTAACCCTTATCTGCCTTTCGAGTGGTATCTCGATTTGATGCGGCACCTTAAAGAGCATCACCCGACGATTCGAGTCGAGGCGTTTAGCCCTGAAGAGATTAAGGGGATGTCCAAGCTTACCGGTATGACGCCTTTGGAGGTTTTAAAAGAGCTGCAAGCTGCCGGGCTTGACGGTTTGCCTGGTGGAGGCGGAGAAATGCTGGTTGATGAAGTGCGTAAGGCCAAGCATGTTTCACCTGCCCGTATAAGCAGTGATGACTGGCTGCGCATTATGGGAGAAGCCCAGTCGCTGGGGCTTTACACCACAGCAACTATGGTCATTGGTTTTGGTGAAAGCTTTGCTCAGCGTGTAGAGCACTTCCAGCGCGTTCGTGATTTGCAGGATAAATCTCTGGCTGCTTACGGCAATGCCTTTAGCGCTTTTATTAGCTGGACGCTGCAAACCAAAGGCGTGCGCATAGATGGCAAAGTGCCAGGTGCGGGTGCGCATGAATATTTGCAGAACTTGGCAGTCAGCCGCATCTTTTTAGATAAGATTCCGAACTATCAGGCAAGCTGGCCGACCATGGGTCACAAGATTGCCCAGACCGCCTTATTTTTTGGGGCCAATGATTATGGTTCAACAATGCTCGAGGAAAATGTTGTATCGCAAGCTGGTGCCAAGCACCGCAACACCCCTGAGCGCGAAATCATACGTCAGATTACCGATGCAGGTTATAAACCCATGCAGCGTGACAGTCTTTATAATGTGATTGCCGAGCCAGATGTTGAGGCGATTTTAGCCAATAAGCCAGAGGTTGATTTTAGTACCTTGAATGCTTTTGCGTAACTCGGATTTGGAAACCTAACTTTGTTAAGTCAGTCGAATGAGTTCACAGTAAAGTGCCAATTGGTGCAAAATAGAAGGATGGGTTATTTAACATATCTCAAAATTGATCTGCTATGAAAGTGCAATATGCAAAATTATATATTTGCTGTAGATGAGACCCCATATTGTGTATGGGGGATTGACCTTGACGAGCGTAATTTAGAGTTCCTAAATGGGATCGATAGTCAATATTTTGAGTACCTAGCAAAAGTCAATGTTGAGCATCTTCAAGGAGAGCACAGGCAGCGAGCTGCCATTGCACTTCGTAGTGGTTATCACCATGGTTTAGAGACTTTGTTCTTTCTATTATCGGCGTTAATACAAGCGCCTTCTGCTCCATTTGCTTATTGCCAGAAGTGTTATCCAAAAGAAATAAAATCGATTCTAAAAAGAATAGATAATCAAGAGGCAATCCTTACTAGACGGGGCAAACAAATAATAAGCTGGGAAGGACTTTCAGAATCGATACATATTTATTCAAATTCTGATAAAGCTAGAGCGAAGGATACAGGGCAGCGCTTTGCAAAGCTTTGGCAAATGCTTGCAAGACAATATTTAGATGAAAAGAACGATAGAGAATATAACAACATAAAGCATGGCTTTAGAGCAAAATCGGGTGGGTTTGGTATTTTCTTTCAGCCAGAGAGTAGTTCGGGTAAGCTGGATCTCAGTAAAAACCCCACTTCTTTGGGGAACAGTGAATTTGGATCAAGTTTTTTTATGGTAGAGAGTTTCAGTGGTAAAGACCCTAATTTCTGGGTTAGGCGCCAACTTCTTAATTGGAATCCAGAGGCTATTGCATATTCTCTCAATTTAATTTCGATGTCTATAAATAATGTGGTTTCATATTTAAAAATTGCTATTGGTATTAAACCAGAAGAAGTAATTTTTATTAGGCCAGAAGCAAGCGAGTACTTCGATTTGCCTGGAAAGTTTAATATTGGAGTGACTAGTGCCAATATTGATTATGTTATTACTAAAAATGATACGAAAGACTTTTCCAGAGAAGATATCAGGTATCAGCTGGAGAATAGTAGCATAGACAAAGGGGATTAGACTTATGTGTTTTTTGGAAAAGCCAAACTGATTTAGCCTTCACGACATTCGAGCAACATCATTATAAAGAATAGACACAACGATAAACAAAACTTCTTTGTCACGGTAGCTGCTTTGTTAATTTGCAGGTTTATAGCTATCTGCTTTGCTAAAAAACAAGTAAATTAATAGCTATGACCAAAAGAGAATTTCTTAAACTGTGCGGGATTCTTGGTTTGAGTTTTCCCCTTCAAAGCGTCTTGAGTCAAAGTGATAAGAGCGAGGCTTCTTTTTCAGGAGAAGTCATCATTATTGGAGCAGGGGCAGCTGGACTAAGTGCAGGCTATCTTTTGGCTCAGCGTGGGATTAAGTTTCGGATTTTAGAAGCGTCTTCAAACTTTGGCGGAAGGCTTAAGAGAACGCTCGAGTTTGCCGATTTCCCTATTCCTTTAGGTGCAGAGTGGTTGCATGTTGGCCCAGAGGTATTTGAGGAAATAACAAATGGTGCTCCAGTAACGGTCAAAACTATTGGCTACAATGCAGATGATCGCTATGCTGTTTGGGAAAATGGGGCTTTAACTTTCGATGAACTGGGGGACTATGACGACAGGAAATTTGTGAACTCGAGCTGGTTTGATTTCTTTGAAGAATATGTTGTTCCGACTGTAGCCCCCTATATTCACTACCATACTGAAGTTAAAGCCATTGATTACTCGGCTGAGACAGTGATCGTTGAAACCGCCACGGAACGGTTCTTTGCAGAAAAGGTACTTCTTACTGTGCCTCTAAAAATCTTACAAGCTGGCGATATTTCGTTTACTCCGGCATTGCCTCAGGCGAAAGTCAAAGCCATACAAGACGCTACCGTTTGGGGGGGCATTAAGGTCTTTCTGGAATTTTCCAAAAAGTTTTATCCTAGCTTTACAGAGTTCGTGATTGAGCCAGAATCGGCAGGACAAGTTGCTTACTATGACGCTGCCTACGGACAAGAAACAAACAAGCATATTCTGGGTTTATTTGCGGTAGGTGTTCCTGCCGAAGCCTATACATCTTTAACAGGTGATGCACTAAGAGATTATATCTTGGAGGAACTGGACATGATTTTTGCCCAGCAAGCAAGCCCTCATTATGTGAAACACCTTGTGCAGAACTGGAGTCAGGAACCTTTTATCAGAGGGGCTTATATATCTGACTATGAAGATTGGAAAAGAGTACGCAAATTGTCAGAATCTGTAGCAGACAAGCTCTATTTTGCAGGTGAAGCTTATACTTCTGGTGAAGATTGGGGAGGGGTTCATGCAGCTGCTGAGGCGGCAAGAGAAGCGGTTGAAGAACTCTCAGGATAAAAGCTTAAAGTTTAATTACAAAGTGCTTTTAGCCTCTACGGCGCTCGAGTAAGGTCATCATAATGATGGACATAACAATGAGCAAATCATCCTCGTCACTCTGAGTAAGTTTTTCCAGTATGAATCTGCGACCAAAAAAAGAAGGTTTCTTGGTCAGTTTGTAGCAAGTTTGCCCAGAAGTATCTATAACATCATAGTGGGGGTTAAGAAAGTAGCCAGTAAAAGCGCCTAAAATCGGAATTTCCCCTACAAGTCCATCTAAGATTTTTACCCAGGGGTTACCTTCCTGAATGGTGTAGCTCTGGGTACCTTCATAGATTTCATAGCGGGTACGCCAGATTGAGCGAAACCCCCGGCGCTTCACGCTGCCATACGTATTTCCCTCGCCGTCAATAAAACTGTAAGACGCAGAGAAGTCAATGATTCTATCGGCTTGAATCTGGCTGATAAGTTGAGACTTTGAGGCGTCTCGGAAAACCGAAATGTTTTCCCGTAGTTTAAAGAGTTTTTGTCTGACATAGCAGAGCTCATTATCATTTGCATCCATTACCGAAATTTGCGGAGCAAGGGCGACCACTTTAAACGTTAAAGATAAGGGAAACTGCATGATTAAGCCTAGCAATCGACCTTTAAGAGAGAAATAAGAAAGTGCACAAGGCCCTACTTGATGGCAGATAGCAAGATGTGGGTAACGGTTTGACCAAAGTTCATGAGTTCGCTTACCAGAGCCTCGAGTGCGTCCAAATGCTCGAGTTCCACTCTCAAAATAAAGGCACTTGGTCCAGGGGTATGGTTACAACTTACGATTTCAGACTTGTTCTGGACAAAATGGACAAACTTTTTCTCATCACTGTAGCGCACTTCTACCAGAATGATGGCTTGAACGCCTATTCCTAATTTTTTCTTGTCCAGGACAGGTTGATAAGCTTTGATGATGCCCTGTTGCTCGAGCTTTTTAATCCGCTCGGCAACAGCTGGACTTGTTAAACCAACATGGCGAGCGATATCACTAAAAGAACGGCGGGCATTTTCTTCAAGTAGTCTGAGGATCTGCTGATCTAGCGGGTCAAGCATAGCAATACTCAAGGCATTATAGTTTAAAGCCGTCAGGGATGTTCACTTTAAATTTTAAAGTTTGGCTTAAGATTTACTTAAAACTGCTTCTTTAGATTCAAAGGACAATTCGCTATTCTAATTAAGGATGCTTTACGACGCTTCCTATTTACCTTCGTATCGTTAGTTATTGAGTAAATTTTATTACTAATCAAAATTAAAATTTGCTATACTCATTTTAAGTATAAGCATTTAGCTTGATGCATTTCATTTTTTAAGGAGTTATCTATGAGCAATCAATCTCTAGCAAAAAAACGGGCCGTAGCGGTCGCCCCCGCTGCCTACAGCATTCACCCTTTTTATCCTGAAAGGGCAGAGGGAAGTTATGTCTGGGATGCCGATGGCAAGCGCTATCTGGACTGGAGTGTGGGTATTGCCGTTATGAATATTGGTCACTCTCACCCCAAAGTTCTTTCTGCGGTCAAAGCACAAATTGACAAATTTCAGCATCTTTGTTTTGCAGTGGGCATGAACGAAACGTATATACAAGTGGCAGAAAAGCTAAACAGCATTGCCCCTGGGAAAAGCCCCAAGAAAACCTTTTTGGTTAATTCAGGTGCTGAAGCCGTTGAAAATGCTGTAAAGATTGCCAGGGTCTACACCGGGCGTCAGGGCATTGTTAGTTTTACCCATGCTTTTCATGGTCGTACCCACATGGCTCTTTCCCTTACCGCCAAAGCTAACCCTTACAAAGCAGGTTTTGCGCCAAGGGCCGCTGAAATTTACCGTGCTCAGTATCCCTATCATTATAGGAACCCCTGGGGAGCAAAAAACGAGCAGGAAACCGCAGAAAAGGCCCTTGCTGCCCTAAAAGACCAGGTGAAATACTCGATTGGGGAGAGCGAAGTAGCGGCGTTCATTTTAGAACCTGTTGCTGGCGAAGGTGGTTTTATCCCAGCGCCTGAAGCGTTTTTGCGTGGACTTCGTGACTATGCCACTGAAATTGGCGCACTCTGGATAGATGATGAGGTGCAAGCAGGCATAGGTCGCACCGGTCAGTGGTGGACGGTTGACCACTATGGTCTCGAGCCTGACCTTGTGACCACGGCTAAAGCTCTCTCAAGCGGTTTTCCCCTCTCAGCTGTGATTGGCAAGGCAGAGATTATGGACAAGCTCGAGCCCGGTATGCTCGGCTCTACCTTTGGCGGTAACCCCGCAGGCTGCGCAGCGGCTCTGGCGACCCTGAGTGTCATTGAAGAAGAACATTTGTTTGAGCGCTCCAAAGATATTGGCGCAGTGATTAAAGACAGGCTTGGTAAGTTACAAAAAGAGTATCCGCAAATTGGCGATATTCGGGGTTTAGGAGCCATGATCGGTATTGAGCTGGTAAAAGATACTGATAAGACGCCCAATCACGAGGCCCTTGAGGCGACGGTGGGGCATGCCAGAAATAACGGTCTGATACTCTTGCCAACCGGAACCTATAGCAATGTTATTCGTCTTTTGCCGCCCATTAATATGAGCAATGAAGAACTCGAGGAAGGCTTAAGTAAGCTCGAGGCTGCGATTAAGTTTGCGCTCGAGCCTGCCATGAGTGTTGCCTAAAACAAGGGTGTGATTTTTTGAAAGAGCCGAAACCTTTCGGCTCTTTTTACTGACTTTTAGCTTAAACGAACCAAACACCACCGTTAATTTCAGCTACTTGCCCGGTCACCCATTCCCCTAAATCTGAGACGTAGTAAAGCACCGCGCCAGCTACATCAGTGGGGGTGCCTGCGCGTTTTAGCGGGATGCCTGCAATGATGCCTTCATAATTTTCTACGCCCGTAAAGGTTTCGTGAAAAGGGGTATCGACAATAAAGCCTGGGGCTAAGGCGTTTACCGTTATTTTTTGGGGTGCAAGCTCTTTTGCCATGGCTCTGGTAAAGCCAATCACCGCAGCCTTTGAAGTAGCGTAAGCGCCTGAGCCATTCCCGCCGCCGTTGCGCCCTGCCAGAGAAGACATGTTGACAATCCGGCCTCCTTCGGGCATGTAAGGCAGTACAGCTCTGGTACAGTAAAAAGCACTCGAGACATTGACATCCATGACCTCATGCCAGTGTTCATCGCTCATGTCTTCAACTTTGACCCGTTTCACCATATGACCAGCATTATTCACCAGTATGTCAATCTTGCCGCCAAGGTACTCGGAAACCTCTTTAAAAACAGCATTAACCTGAGCACTGTCTTTGGCATCAAGTTGAAAAGCCCGGGCATTTTCTCCAATTTGCCTGACCGTTTCCTGGGCCTCGTCTGGGTGAGAGTAATAACTTAAGGCCACTTTGGCCCCGCAATCAGCGAGTGCTTTGGCGATGCCTGCCCCAATGCCCAGATTGCCTCCAGTAACGAAAGCGCCTTTGCCTGATAAGTCAAGTTTCATATTTTACCCTTTCTGCTTTTATGTAAAGCAGTCTAGCCTCAGCAGGAAAGGAGTCCTGTTTTCTGAGGACGGTGGTATCATCCTGACAGTTAGCAAGTCTGGCGTTAGCTTTAAAGTATCCGTCAGCATTAGCCTTTCACTTGAACGATTGCTCTTACTATCTGCTTGCCTTAAACCCCTATCCTGTAGGCAAAGCAAAAGCAGTGATACCGATTGGTGTATCACTGCCGAGAGGGAGGGCTAAAGTTTAGCGACTTTGAATAGCAGGATTGTCAGTGGTGAAGTAAAGCTGGCCTTCATAGTACTCGAGGTAGAAGTACATTTCAGAGCCGTTCATCTGTACACTGCCCTCAAGATAGCTTGGGTCGCCGTAAGCCTGGAAGGGATACTGCATGCCTGCCAGCTGCAAAATGCCCGAGTAAGCATCACCCTGTGAACCCTGAATGATGATGGTAAAAGGACCACTCTGATAGCTGCCTACCCAGTTGCCTGTTTGTCCCGTTTGTCCGGCAGGTGGCGTCATAGGAGGATTATTAAGATTTGGGTTTGGTTGATTGGGAAATTTGCCAGGAACTTGTCCAGCTTGACCGACGCCACCAGGCTGAGCTGTGCCGCCCAGAGGATTTTGCGGATTGACGCCGCCTGCGGGTGTCATGCCACCTGTGCGATTAAAAACCAGTTGCTGGGCATTGTTATAGTCAGGCTGACCATTTTGTACGGGGTAAACCAGCATTTGTAAAGAGGCTCCGTCGGGGCTGAGTTGGGCTTCAAAACCTAATTGCCCTTGATTGTTTTGTAAAACACCTACAGCACCGTTAGGGTCAGCGTAGCCCTGAATCTGCATCTGTCCATTAGGTCCGGTAAAACTTCCCTGAATACTGCCATCAGGGCCTTGTTGCAAGCTCAGTTGGCCACCATTGTTATTTTGAAAAGTGCCTGAGAAGCCTTGGGCTAAACTCAAGCTAAGTACACTGATAAGGGCTGTCATGATAAGGGTTTGTAGGGTTTTCATGATTGCCTCCTTCTGCCAATAAGCTTAGCGGGAGGCCACTTAATTTTGACTTAAATCAGTCCAGGAAGCGTCCAATATCTCTTGGGTCAACATCAACCCTGACCCTGGCACCTCTGGCATAGGCTTGCACAGGCTGGAGTAGTGTTTCAAAACCTTTATGGGCTAGGTCACGCACAAATAGCTGATAACTGTAAAGCCCTTTAAGTTTGGTTACTGGGGCAGCGCTGGGGCCGACCACCTCCCCTTTGTCTTTGACATGAAGTTTTAGCGCGTCAGCCAGCCAGTTGGCTTCACGCTGCGCGGTCATTTCCTGTTTGGCACTCACCTGAATTTTGGCGACTTCGGCGAAGGGAGGGTAGTGGAAGCGCTTGCGGCGCTCGAGCACACCCTCCAGGAAAAACTTCATGGCTTTTTCGGCATCTTTGGCTGCCATAAATTCCAGCAGTGGGTGCTGTGACTGAAAGGTCTGAATCAGGGTTAATGGCCGCGCCTGGGGGCTCAGTTCTGCCAGTTGTAGCCAGAGCCGCAAGGTTTCTTCTTCGGCGCGAAAATCACTGACGCCGAGTAAGGTATCAAACAGGGTAAGACCTATAAGGGAAACGTCGGGCAGCGGGGCGTGACGAAGAAGTGCGGTGGTGCCAATGACGACCCCTGCTTCGCCCTCGAGTAAGGGGCTTAAGGTATCCCGCTCATCGGCGTCATAGCGGTAAATGGGAAAGCCTGGCAGGTGCTTGCTGACCTCTTTGGCAATCCACTGCGTACCCGCGCCGCGCATTGCCCCCAGATTGACATTGTGGCAGTTAGGACACTCGAGGGGGATAGCGGTGCTGTAACCACACTGGTGGCAGCTTAGTTGCCGTTTGTCCTGATGATAGCGGAGACTTAGGTCACAGTTAGGGCACTCTGCCAGCCAGGTACAGTCACTGCACCCCAGCGCCGCAGAAAAACCACGCCGTGGCGCCAGCAAAATGGCGCGCCTATCTCTTTCCTGCACCTGCTTTAAAACCTGAATGAGTTCGCTGCTTAAGGGCCAGTTGGTTTGTTGAGAGAGGTCAGCAACATGTAGACGGCGCTCGGGGGAGGGCAGGTAAAGACACTGCGCTTCACCTACATGACTGAGCCCCTCTGGGCTTAAGAGACTATCGCTTAGCATGACAGGGATAGTTAAGTGCTGGGCCAGGTGCCTGAGGCTGCTCGAGACAAAGAGTCTTGGCCCAGATTGTAGTTTGTAACTCGAGCTTGCCTCCTCTAAAATGACAATGCGTCCTAACTGCCGAAGGGGTGCCAGCATGGCCAGATAGGTGCCAACCAGAATCAGGGGTTCATGCTGTGAAAGTTCCTGCCAGAAGCGTTTGCGCTGCGCATCCGTTAACTCTCCTGATAAAACCTGTAAAGGCATAAGGCCCTGTAAGTAGCTGGCGGTTTCCTCCAGAATGAACTGTTCAGGCACAATAACCATTACACTCTTACCCCGTTTTAAATCACCTTGTAATATCGGGATAAGCGCTGCCAGCCGCTCGGCGCGGTAGCCTCCGGTAACAGCCCTGTGGTTTTCGCTTGCATAGAGTTTTGTAAGAGGAAGGGTCTTTGGAACATAGCTTGGTAAAACAGGCGGGGGCGCCGTGATTTCTTCATAGCCAGCGTAGCCGTTTTTAACCAGTGTGCGCACGCTGGACTCAGGTACATCCGCCTGTCTGGCAAGCTCGGCACCACTTTCTACGGTTTCAACTTCCCAGAGCCACTCGAGTGCCTGAAGCTGGTTTGCCTTTGCTTTCGTTTTAAGCTTTTCATCCGGTTTTTTATAGGGTATCAGTACCCGAAGCTTTGCCTCCTCGATGCGCACACGCTCAAGAATGAGACCCTGCTTGCGTAAGAAGTCAAGCTGGCCTGGGCTGAGCTTTTCCACGCCTGACCAGTCCTCAAGGTTAAGCTCGAGTTGCGTCCCGGCGATGGCTTTAACTTCGTGAATCAGGGTTTCATTCAGGCCGGTAGGTAAGAGAGTTGCCAGAATCTGCCCTGGGGGTGAAATGCTGGTTTTGGCCAGATTTTCTATAAAGCTAAGCAGTTCCGGCAAGATGAAAGGCTCGTAATCAAGCGGATAAATGAGTTCTTTAAGCTCGAGTGCCTTGGTCGCTGGGATTTCCTCGAGCTTGACCACAATCCCGGTGCGTACCCCGGCTTGCCAGGGCACCACAACTCTGGCGCCCAGCACGGGTTTTTCCTGCTCAAAGGGCAGGAGATAGCTAAACGCTGGCAGGGGTAAGGGGAGTAAAACCGAGACTGCGGTAGGCACAAGAAATCATATCTTTTAACGCCTCTGGTTTTCGTAATATTGTCAAAACCAAAAGTCTAGGCGGCTAATTCGTCCCTAAACGTTTGCCTTTGGCTACGTTAGAATGGAGCCATGCAGCTCGCTTATGAAATTTGGGATGTATTTACCGATAAAGCTCTGACCGGAAACCCGCTGGCAATCATTCGAGATGCTTCAGGGCTGTCTTCAGAGCAAATGCAAGCTATCGCCAAAGAATTCAACTTATCTGAGACCAGCTTTATTTTGCCCACAGAAACGGCAGATTTAAGAGCGCGATACTTCACGCCTGCCAGAGAGTTGCCCATGGCAGGACATCCGAGCATTGGCACGATCTATGCCTGCCATGCCGCGGGTCTTATAAGCAAAACGGAAGTCACTCTGGAGTTGCCCATAGGTCTCGTGCCTATGAGCCTCGAGCTAGAAGATCAAAACCTGAAATGCGTCTGGATGTCACAGGGTATCCCGGACTTGCTCAGCGATGTTACAGAGCGTGTCGCTGTTGCTCGAGCCCTGGGTCTAGAAGTTGAAGACCTGATAGATACCTTGCCCATTCAGGTGGTTTCAGCGGGTAATCCTTTTATGCTGGTTCCCTTAGATTCGCTCGAGGTTTTAGAGAAAGCTCGGCTCAATCTTGCTCTATTACCCGAAGATCTTTTAGACAAACACCGCGCAGTTTTGGCGTTTACCTTTGATTCTCCAGATAGTGATGTGCGCTGCCGCGTTTTTGCTGAAGCTATGGGTGTTATTGAAGATCCTGCCACGGGTTCTGCGCATGGCCCGCTTGGCTGGTACGTAGCGCAGCACGAACTCTTTGACTTTTCTGATGGAGAGTTTGCCATTATTAGCCATCAGGGAGTAGAGATGGGCAGACCGGGCGAGCTTTTTGTCAGGGTAAAGCAGCAGGAAGCCGGGTTTAGTGTTGATGTAGGTGGACAAGCGGTCAAAGTTGCCGAAGGGACCCTGTGGTTGTAAAAGAGCGGTTACAAAAGGTTCTAGCAAGAGCGGGTGTCGCCAGTCGGCGCAAAGCCGAAGATTTGATTACCGAGGGCCGCGTAACGGTAAATGGCAAAGTTGCTGAACTGGGCATGTCGGTATCAGCAGCCGATACCATACGCGTAGACGGAAAGCGGGTTGAGCGGAAAGTGGAAACGGTAAGTTACATGCTAAATAAGCCTTCGGGTGTGGTCACTACCCTGCAAGATGAGCGGGGCCGTGACAATGTTATGAATTACTTGCCAAAAGTTCCTGGTCTGCATCCGGTGGGCCGTTTAGATATGGACTCAGAAGGCTTACTGCTATTAACCACTGATGGCGAGATGACCCTGCAACTAACCCACCCAAGATACGAAAAAGAAAAAGAGTACCGGGTCTGGACCAGAGAAGGTACGCTTTCGGCAGCAGCCTTAGCTCTGCTCGAGCAAGGTATAGAGCTCGAGGATGGCATGGCGAAAGTGGTGGTTGCCAAGCTGGCAGAGGGCGGCTGTACACTGGTTTTAAATGAAGGTCGTAACCGTCAGGTGCGGCGTATGTTAGCAGCGGTAGGCTATCTGGTGACGCGTCTGGTACGTACCCGGATTGGTAAACTCGAGCTTGGCGATTTGCCTACGGGTGAGTACCGTGAATTATCCGCACATGAGTTTAAGCTTCTCGGTTATACTCAGAGCAGCTAAACTGATAAGCTTATTCAGAGGTTTCGTTGAGCTTAATGGCTTAAGCAAGAAAAGACTGAACTTATCGGTCAAAGCATCCTTAACCTACTAAACGCTTTGCCCTGACGCAAAGTTTCTCGGAGTCAAGATGTCAGATTCAATATTTCGCCCAGGTGACGGTCAGGTACAGATTTCTCAGGAGGAGATAGCTGCTCGAATCGCAGCCATGGGTGAGCAAATTCGTCAGGACTATGCAGGGCAACCCCTGCACCTGATTTGTGTTTTAAATGGCGCCTTTTTATTTATGGCTGATTTGGTCAGGCAGATTGATATGCCTGTGACTATCGATTTTCTGTCGGTCTCGAGCTACGGTTCTCGTACCGAAACCAGTGGCGAAGTGCGCTTAGTCAAAGACCTTGACCAGTCGCTTAAAAATAAGCATGTTCTGCTAGTCGAAGATATTGTCGATACGGGCTTAACCATGCAGTATTTGCTTAATTACTTGAAAGGTCGCTCACCGCTCTCTGTGAAGGTCGTTTCACTTTTATCCAAGCCTTCCCGGCGTCAGGTTGAAATCGATATTGATTATCTGGGCTTTGAAATTGACGACGCCTTTGTTTATGGTTATGGTTTAGACATTGCTCATATCTACCGCAATCTTCCTTTTATTACCTCGCAAAACGTATAACAGGTCGTGAAGAAGCTTCTTTTTATCCTGGGATTTGGTTTCTTTATACCGCTTTTGGTGATCTCTAATACCAGTCTGGACGCCGACCCACCTCAGGTTTATATCGAAGTGCCCGATGAGGTTCCGGCAGATACCCCCTTTAATCTGACCCTGAGTGCTAGTGAGCCGGTAACTTACACCATTAAATATGCTGGGCTCGAGCTAACTGAAGTAGCCCAAAATTATACCCTTTCCCTACTGGCAGCCGAAGGTCTTCAGACTTTAGAAGTCAGTGCCATGGACGGTTCCAAAAACCAGTCAAGCTATAGCTATGAGGTTTATGGGATTGCCACTTTAAAAGCCAGTATGAGCCTGAGTGAGTCGGTGGTCGCTGGGAGTCCAACCAGTATAAAAGTTGCTTGGCCCGCTGATGGTTTGCAGCCCAGCTCGGTAGCTGTTTATGTAAATGGGGTGCTCGAGCCTCTTTACCAAAAGGGCAATGAGGCCATTGCGCTGGCCGGGATTCCGCTGGGTAGTCCTTCGCAAACCGTGCCCGTTCAGGCGGTACTGGCAGATAGCTATGGTCGCACCGTAACGCTGAATAAGCAGCTGACTGTTGTGGCTGATGAACGTGAGGTAGAAAACTTAAACCTGACTGAAACAACCTACAGCGTGGTAACTGCCGAAGCTCAGGAGCGCGAGCGTGAAGCGCTAGACGGTGCCTATCAGTCGGCAAGAACCCGCCCCTTACCGCTTTGGCGTGAACCCTTTGTGATTCCCATTGAAGGGCGCATGACCAGCGGTTATGGTACTCCCCGGCGGTATATTTCTGGCGGTAATGTTTCTTTTCATACCGGGGCCGATATTGCTGCGCCGCAAGGTACCCCTATTCGGGCAAGCAATGATGGTGTGGTGCTCATCTCAAACTTTTACCCTATTAAGGGGGGGCTTACTGTCATTGATCACGGAGCCAGTGTCTTTAGCTTTTACTTTCACCAGTCCAAGTTTCTGGTTCAGGTAGGAGATACGGTTAAGCGTGGGCAGATTATTGGTGAAGTAGGCACCACCGGGCTATCTACCGGGCCGCACTTGCACTGGGAAATGCAGATTAATGGCGTGCCAACCAATCCGCTTGACTGGGTTGATAAGTTACTGCCTTAAGCGCGAATGTTGAAGTTTTGCTGACGCCCCCATGTTCTCAGGGCTATACTTAAGCCTTGTGATGAAAGAAGCAAAGAAGCCTCGAGTTTTTTCTGGAGTGCAACCCAGTAATGATCTGCATATAGGTAACTATATTGGTGCGCTGCGCAACTGGGCGCTGCGGCAGCACCTGAGTGACAATATTTTTTGTGTGGTTGACCTTCATGCCTTGACCCTTCCCGAAGATATAAAACCCGATGTCCTGAGAGAAAATTCGCGTAAAGTTGCGGCGCTTTATTATGCCTGCGGTCTTGACCCTGAGACCAATATTGTGTTCATTCAGTCACATCTGCATGAACATGCTGAAGCAGCCTGGATTCTAAACTGCACTACTCCGCTGGGCTGGTTACAGCGCATGACCCAGTTTAAAGCCAAGTCTGAGCAGGCTGCCAGCATCGGGACTGGGCTTTTAGACTATCCGGTTTTACAGGCCGCAGACATCCTGCTTTATGACACCGATGAAGTGCCGGTTGGCGAAGATCAGCGTCAGCATATTGAATTAACGCGGGATATAGCTATTCGCTTTAATAATCTCTTTGGGGACGTTTTTGTTTTGCCCAAAGCAGTGATTCCTGAAGAGGGAGCCAGGGTGATGGGCCTGGATGAGCCAGAGGCTAAAATGAGTAAGAGCATTGCCAGAAACCGACCAGGGCACGCGATTAATCTTTTAGATGATGAAAAAACGGTAAAAAAAGCCATTATGTCAGCGGTGACTGATTCTGAGCGAGAAACACGCTTTGAACATGCCTCGGCTGGAGTTATCAATTTGCTGACCATTTACCGCGCCCTAACCCACGAATCCAGAGAAGCGATTGAAGCCAAATTTGAGGGGCAGGGCTATGGCTTTTTGAAAAAGGAGCTTCTCGGTGTGGTGCTGGAAGCGCTTAAACCCATTCAGAGTAAATATAACGAGATTATGGATGACCGTGACGGACTCGAGCGCCTACTTGCCAAAAATGCTGAAGCTGCCCGTGCTATTGCTTCAAAAACACTAGCCAAGATGAAAGAGGCAACAGGCCTCGGCTAGTGCTACTATTTGTCTTTTTAGATGGGGTTGGCCTTGGCGTAAGAGATGTCAGGGTCAATCCTTTTATGGCTGCCAGAACGCCTTTTCTCGAGTCTCTCCTTGGCGCAAAGTTAAGCCTTGACTTAGCCGACATAAAAAAGCCTGATTTTGTTTTCAAACAGCTTGATGCGTGTTTGGGCTATCCTGGTTTACCTCAGTCTGCGACTGGGCAGACCACATTACTTACCGGTAAAAATGGCGCAGAGATCATGCAGGGGCATTATGGCCCCTGGCCGGGGCCGACCTTGAAGCAAGCCCTGGATGCCGGGACGCTATTTACTGAGCTAGCTAACTCTGAGGTAGTTTTTAGTAATGCTTACCCACCAGGCTTTTTTAAGGCCCTCGAGACCAAGAGACAAAAGCTAAATGTACCCGCCTATGCTGCACAGGCTGCGGGTTTAAAGCTCTTAACCCATGAAGACTATCTTGCAGGTCAGGGTGTCAGTGTTGATTTAACCGGAGACTATCTGGGCAAGTATGATGCCATAGTTCTTAGCCCTTATGAGATGGGCGAGCGGCTAAATCGGCAAGCCCAAAGGGCAAGTCTTAGCTTTTTTGATTACTGGCCTTCAGATAGTGTGGGTCACCGGGGAAGTTTTGCTGAAGCAGTAGCGCTCATTGAAAAGCTCGACAGCTTTTTGGCAGGGGTGGCAGCAGAGTTGTCTGAACTGACGCTGCTTATCACCTCGGATCATGGCAACCTCGAGGATAAAACGGTTAAAACCCACACCTTATCAGCCGTTCCTCTAATAGCTCTAGGGCCAGGGGCCCAGGCTTTTAAAGATGCCTTGAGCCTCTTGGACGTGGCCCCTGCGATTCGTCAGATGCTAGACCTTTAAGGCGTGCCAGCAAAAAGAGCAGGTATCAGGATAATAAGGGTTTCATACCAGGCGCCAATAATCAGTAAGAGCAGAGCGACAGGGAGCATAAGCGCCAGTTTGCGGTAAGCCAGTCGGAAGGCTTTAAACCCGCCTCTGACAATCGTAACCAGCAGCATCCCTCCCCCAGCAGTCACAATGATATAGGCCATCAGTTCAATGATAAAAAGGATAATTGCCAGCAGTGCATGAAGGAAACTACCCAAACCTGAGTAGCCAAAAAGAAGTGCCAGAGCAAAGAACCTCGAGCCGTTAAATAGATAAGCTGGAATGCCAAAAAATAGCGCTGGGACATAGGTGGTAAAGAAGGCGCCAAAGGTAAAATTCTGATAAAAAATGGCGGCAGATAAGCCCAGGGCGTTGCCACTATTAGCAGCGTCGGCGACACCCAGCTGCTCAATGCTCTGCTGCACCAAACTGCCCAGCAAGTCGCCGCAGGGTTGACTTAAGCTTGTTCCAGAAAAGTAACCAAGTGCAAAGAGGCCATAGAGCAAAATAATGGAAAAGATAACGGTTCTTTTATGCTCAACAATATGCTTCCAGGCTTCGCTTAGCCAACTACGAAAGAGCGATTTGCGCAGGCTCAGATAAATCATTAGCGCACTAAATAGCGTAAAGACAATAGCGCCGATGGGGCTTGTTAACCAGCTTCGTAAAGGGTCAGACCCAAGCTCAGGAAAGTAACGAATACTCGAGACATGCCAGTCTTCTCCTTCTTCCTGATTGAGTGTCACCCTGACTGTGCCAACGATATCGCCGGGCTGAGAGGCCGGGTAGCTGTACCGCAAGATAGTGTCTGGGCTGCCTTCGGGAAGCTCGAGTTCCTTTCGGTCATTCAAATTGACGTCTAGACCTTCAGGAGCGGCATAAAGCAGTTTGGGCAGCTCCATACATACCTGATCAGTACTTAAACCCGCCAGTTCTGTCATAGTGGGGGCTTTTTGTGCTTGCCATTCTGTGACTGCGTTATCTGCTAAATTCTCTGGGTTGCTTTGTGCTAAGGCAAAACTTAGCGCCAGCCAGATGAAAAGGGCTAAGTGTTTCACACTTCCTCCAGACGGATATTCGCCTGACAAAGCGGGCAATCATCTGCCGCATAAGTTGGAAATACAACTTTATCAAGTGAGCTAAAAGGCAGGTCAGGCAAATCAGCCAGTCCCCGGTCAATGATGCAGGCCATGCCCAAACAGCTAGCACCTTCTCGCTCGGCTGCCTGAATGGCTTTTTTTAAGCTGCCGCCCGTAGTAACTACATCTTCAACGGCTATAAAGGTTTCGCCAGGATTGACTTTAAAGGCTTCACGAATCAGCATGCCGCCTTTGCCATCCTTTTCAGCAAAAAGGGCGCGGCAGCCCAGAGCCTTGGCGACCACAAAAGCCAGTACGACCCCGCCCATAGCTGGGCCAATGACAAAATCTGGTTTTACATTGCCCAGTTTTTGCGCTATAGCTTCCCCAAAAGCCAGCGCATGCTCCGGGTGCTGCATTACCGTGGTTGATTGTAAAAACTTGGGGGAGTGTCTACCCGAAGCCAGTAGAAAATGCCCTTCAAGATAAGCCCCTGTTTCCTTATAACGGTCTAAAACATTCATTAGGAAAAGCATACCCTATTCGCTTTTAAGGATGGGAGGTCGATTCCTCAGTTGGCTGAAAAAAGCCATCTGCAAATAAGCTCTTATTATTTCAGGTTGGTTATAGCCGCCCTCGTGGGTAAGTAAAAAGGTGCTTGTGCGTGGATGCTTTTAAGAATCCCTCTTGATTCCTCTTTAAGAAAGGGGAAATAAACAAAATTCTCCCCTTTTTGTAAAGGGGAGGTAGAGGGGCTTTTATTTTGAACAGAGAATTCTTAAGGCTAAAAGCGATTTCAAGATTTTTGGTACAGATTCACTGTAGTAATCAATTTCAGCTTAGCCTCTTGCCAGTTTTACCGCGCGAACCAGCTCTTTAACATCGGCCTGCCCTCCCGAAAGATCTGCCTGACAGGTTTCCAGATAATGCTCGAGGATGACATCGGCGGTAGCATTAAGGGCACTGCGCACGCCAGAGAGAAGGGTTAAGACCTCATGGCAACTGCGCTCTTCTTCAATCATGCGCTGTAAGCCGCGGACCTGACCTTCGAGCCGCTTTAAGCGATTGCTGATTTGCTCTTTATCGCTTAAGACTACGGGCATTTATGCCTCAACCCCTGCTTGGGCTGCTTTAAGAATGGTTTCGACAAAGACACGCTCGGGTTGACCACCTAAAACGCGCTCGGTACTATGACCTTTAATGACAGTATCGGGTACGCCAGAGATGCGGTACTGCTGAGAAAGCATAGGGAATTCATTGGCTTCAATGCCTTCTGCAACAATGTTTTCATTGTCAAAGGCCAGACTAAAGGCCGTCAGGACTGCTTGTGGGCAGTAAGGACAGGTTGGCGTAACGAAGCTCTGCAAGGTTACTGTTTCGCCCAGCTCAGCCAGTTTGTCTTTGCTGGTTTCGCTGGTTAGGGCCTCGCCGGTGCCGAGCATAAGCAGGGTTTGAATAAGGGTTTGAAACTCGTAGCCACTGGGTAAACCAATAAAGCGGATATTGGTACGGCTCGAGCCACCTTCTCTAAGCAAAGTCGTAGGTGCCAGACTGATGCCCGCGGCTTGCGCTTCGCTGTCGCCAGCGATTGATTTCTCAACCACGCTAATATGATCGTTTAGCGAGGCAACCTCTTTTAACAGCTCGAGGGTTTCACGCTGATGACCGGGTTCGTCACGTCCAGGAACAACTAGGCTCGAGCCGGTATAAACAACCAGTTCAACATCTTTACTGATAGAGGCTAAAATTTCTTTGACTTGGGTTTGTGTAGATTCATCTAAAAAAGCCATGTGACTACTCCTTTTATGAAAAAAGTATACCCCATAGGGGTATATAAATCTGTTACGAGTTATACATAGCCAAATGTTTTGCTGTCTACGTAAAGATTGCAGGGTGAAAAAAAGATAAGCTTAAAAGCACTATGGCAAAAGTCTTTGAAGCATTTGTTGATGCCTATCGGGGTAAATTTGTTGAAGATCATCATCAGATTTCTCTGCTTGCAGTGAATCCTCAGCGAGAAACGATTATCTGTGCAGGAAATCCGGCCCATAAGATTGCTATGCGCTCTTCATCCAAACCTTTTCAAGCCCTCGCGCTTTTTGCCAGTGGCGCATTTGAAAAGTATAATTTTAGTCTTAAAGAGCTTGCGCTCTGCTGCGCTTCGCATGAGGGGTCGCAAGATCATATAGTGACGGCGCAAGGTATCCTGGACAAAATTGGTCTTGATGAAAGCTATCTAAACTGCGGCGCCCATATGCCGAGTGATAAAGCGTCGCGCGACCATTTGCATGAAACAGGACAAAAAGCTACGCCTATTTACAACAACTGTTCAGGCAAGCATTCTGGCATGTTGGCAGTTGCCAAAGCGCTTGGCGTTTCTCCAGCGGATTATGAGCAGCGTGACCATCCAGTGCAGCAGCTCATTTTTAAGATTGTTAGTGAGCTAAGTGGCGTAGCTGACATTCCATACGGTATAGATGGTTGCAGTGTACCGACCTTTATGTTGTCATTAGAAGCAGCTGCTCGCATGTGGTCGAGTTTTGCCAGTCCAGCGCAGTATCCGGGGTATCAGGAAGGGCTCGAGACCATCTTTAGAGCCATGCACGCCCACCCTGAAATGCTGGCGGGTGAAGGTGCCAATGACACCGAATTTTTGCGAGCCATACCAGAACTTGCGGCGAAACGAGGAGCACAGGGCTACTACGGTCTGGCCCTGCAAGATAGCAAGTTTGGCCCACTTGGTTTAACCCTAAAAGTAGAGGATGGTAGCAATGAAGCCAGAGACGTCTTCCTGATAGAACTGCTCGAGTTTTTAGGTGCACTTGACCCTGAAACGCCTATGCCCTGGCGCAAGCCAGAAATTAAGAATCATCGGGGTATCGTCACGGGTTACTGGCAGCCGGAACTGAAGCCTCTTTAACTAACGCAATGATTCGCTGACTGACTTGCTTATTGGTAAGCATAAGCGGATGGGCTAAGACCGGGTAAGCCTCGCTGCGCTCAGGTACCAGGACAGAACTCGAGGCAGGCACAATCATCAGATCAAAGGGAGTGTAGAGAGAAACAAACTGGTGATTTTGCATCCAGCGGTCATCCTTATTTAAGTCTTTAATAAAAGCACTGTTAGGCCGTAGCTGGCGCCCGCCGCGGTTAAAACGAAAATAAGCCCAGAAACTACCTTTGTGGGGGCTCGAGACCGTTATCAACCGCTTAACCCGCTTAGTTCCGCCCAATTTTTGCATGTAGTAACGGCAAATGATGCCGCCCATACTAAAGCCGAGCAGATGAAACTGCTTTTCCCTGACGGTGTGCTCTATGTAGTCGCGTAGCTGTTGGGCGAGTTCATCTAGCCCTTTTTCACCGTCACTCGGCAGGAGATCAGGTGCATAGGGAGTAAAACCCGCATTGTTAAACTGCTGAGAAAGATGCTGAAAAACCCTGGAATTGTCAAAAATACCATGTACCAGAACGACTGTTTTGGTCATAGCGTTCAGGCTTCAGGAAGCGACCTTGCTAGCTGACTCAATTGGTTGGCTAAATCCCGGACTCCTACCAGCTCAGCTTGCGGGTTCAGGGCTCTAAGAAAATCCTGATCTGCGCCATCTGTACCTAGGGCGATCAGCTCTATGCCCTGCGCCCTAATAAGCCTTGCTAATTCCAGCGTATGTTCCCGGTACATGGGCTGTCCGTCAGTAATCAGTAAAAGTGCCCGGTAGCCTCGGCGCCAGCGCAGCCGCTTGCTACCCAGGCGCATGGCTGCTGACATGGCGGTACTTCCTCCAGGCTGAAGGTGCTCGAGCCCTTTTTGAAAACGATAAAAGTTGCGGGTTGCCCCCAAAAAACAGCGAGCCGTCTGGGCAAAGCCAATCATTCCAATGGCATACTGACGCCGATAAGCCTCGGCAAAAAAACGCAGGGCACCCCGCTTTACCTGAATGAGCTTTTGCCCATCAGCCATGCTCGAGCTGTGGTCAAGCAGCAAGTAAACCGTACCTTTTAAGGGGCTACGTTTACTTACCAGCGAAAACCTGCGCGGCTCCAGGGGAGCTGGTTTTGCCACTACCTCAAGAATTGTGCCTTTAGCATCTGCCATGATTATTGGGATTAGCTTAGAGGAAAAATGAAAGTTTGACCGTAAGCTTAGAATCAAAGAAAGGCTTAACACAGTTCTTAGGAGTGTCTGAATATACAAGGACTCGAGTAAAGCTTGCTAACAATAAATGCTTCAGAGTCAGGGCACTAAAACGATTTGAGCATGGTCATAAAAGTAGGTTCCGAGTAGCCGCTGTGGGTGCCAAAACTTTCAAACCTAAAGCCTAGCCTCTTATAAAGATCTTGTTGTTTGGTCAAAACTAAACGAACCGATAAGCTTAAGCCTTTAGCCCCCGTCTTTCTTGCACGATTTTCAACTTCCTTTATAAGTTGTGAAGCCAGTCCTTGACCGCGGTATTCCGGCAAAACAGATAAACGCTCGAGGTAAACAAAATCGCCTTTAGGTTTATAAAAGACGCAGGCAATAATCTTAGCTTTGGCTTCAATAACCAGAGCATTCCCGTGCTCGAGTTCTTGCCTGACGACTTCGGGGCTTTTCTTTTCAGCACTTGAGGGAGGCTCGAGTTTGCCCTGATACTCAGCAAAGGCAGCTTTTATAACCTCAGTCATCTCGGGAATATCATCAACTTGGTAATCTCTGAGTTTTAACACCAGACACCTCTTAAAAACGTGTCTATATCATAGGGATGTTTTTGTGGCCTATTCAATCAATAAGAATGAATGGCAGAGATTTAGATTATTAATATCTTTGGCAAATATAACGTATTGATCTGTTCAGGGCTTGTTCAGACCCCAACAGGCATACTTATCTCAAGAAACAAGGAGGTAAGCCAAATGACCTACAAACAATCTCTCAAACAAGCCCAGGCACATTATTTTAGAAGACTGTCTTTAGAAAGAAATGACCAGCGTTTAAAAACCGAAACCTGGTATCAGGACCCACAAGATGCTGACCTCTGGCACGGCGAGCATGGACTCATGGTGAACTCCTCGGCTCTACTCGAGCGTGAAACATACTACAAGATTATCCGCTTAAACCTTTCTGAAAAATCTTTTAACTTTGATCAGCTAGATCTTTTTGCCTAACCCATCCCTCAGACTCGAGCCCAACGGCTCGAGTCCATTTATTTTGCCCTTCGCAGCTTTTGCTGACTGGCAATGATTGATCTGGCAAGTACTGTCAAGAAAACAATACTGCAACCTAAAAGTGCCAGCGGTGCTGGCTTTTCGCCTATGACCAGAAAGACCCAGATGGGGTTAAAAACGGGCTCGAGTGTTTGAATGACAATGGCTTCAATAGCGCTTAAGTATTTTATGCTGATAGATAATAAAATAAAGGGCAAACCCATCTGAAAAATACCCAGAAAAACTAACCCTCCCCAATCGCTTAATTTGGGGCTTTCGGCAAGTAAAAAGGGGAGACAGGTAAGGGCACAAAGGGCATTGCCTAAAACGATACTTTCTATGGTAGAACCATCTTTTTGCATACGCAGGCAAATCACAAAAAAAGCCAGTGATATCCCGCTTATTAGAGCGTTGATATTGCCCCAGAAGCCACTGGTGCTCAAATCTCCCTGAAAGAAAAAGAAAAGTCCGGCAAAAATAAATACCAGGCTCAGCCAATCTATGCCTTTTAAGCGCTCCTTTAGCAACCAGATGCCTAAAAAGGCCACATAGATCGGTGCCGCAAATTGAATAAAAATAGCGTTGGCAGCGGTGGTTTGTTTGGTGGCAAGGACAAAAAAGAATTGTGCTCCAGCTATGCCAAGAGCAGCGCCTATTTGGGGCCATGACCAGGTAAATGTAGGTTTGGTCGTATAGAGCATATAGCCTACCAGGATAATGAGGGTGAGGGTTGCCCTTGCCCCGACAATGCTCATGGGGCTCAGATCAATGACTTTAATCATCAGGCCGCCTGAGCTAAAAAGAATAGCGGCAAGTGCCTGCAATAAAATGGCTTTAGATCGGTTCACAGATTTCCTGAGTAGAGTAAAAGCTGTCTAAAAAGTGCCAACGATGCTTGGTCAAGCCAAACCACTTTAAGGAAAAGAGCATGGATATAAATGCTAACAATTTACTGGCACTTTGGTAAAAAAGAAACAACAATTGTATCGCCGTGATGTATCAAAGGGAGCTGGTTGAAGTTGGGCAAAAGAGTGAAATTCTCTCGCCATCGCACCCCCCTTATACCAAGCTCCTTTTATCATCGGTGCCTGAAATGCATGTGGGCTGGTTAGAAGAAGCCATTGAAAATCGCACGATGCAAGCCGCTGGGAATTAAGTGGAGCTTAGGATTTGCTATTTGAAGTTAGTAAAGATGCCATAGGGAGGAAAACCATAGGTATCTATAAGAACTGGGTCAATAGATACAGAAGGATTTGCATTTATCGCTACTTCAAGAATTGCTTTGGTTAGGTTATGGCTGTTCCAAAAAAAAGTATTTGTTATAGCCATTCCTTCATCTTCTTCAAAATAGAGAATTAAGTTATAACCAGAAAATGGTATCCATCCTGTGCCATTAGATATAGATATCTCGCTTATAGTTACAACCGGTATTTCTCTTCTTCCAAATAAACTTTTGGAAATAAGATAACTCTTATTTACTGAAACTTTCAAAGTAAGAAGCCAGAGTATTATTGGAGAAAGCCCTAGAAAAAGGATTGTAAAAAATACACTGCGATTTATAGTGTGAGAGAATTGCAACGGGAAAAAGATTCCAGTTGCATGATCTATTACTGCTATTAATGCCAATCCAGCAAAACCTGAGAGTGAAAGTAACAGCCCATAGCCTGCAACCCCTTTGTGTGATACGACCTTTTTCATATTTTTGAAATTTATCTTGTCTCTACATTCAATACATTATAAGGAGGTTGATGTATTAAGTTTTGGGCAAGACTATTAAGCCTTACCTGAGGATTACAATGTAAAGTTGCTTCAATAGCCGCCTTAGCTAGTTCTCTAGAGTTTCTGAAGGTTGATATGGGAACTGCTTGTGCCGCTCGTCGATTATTTAATGTTAATGATAAAAGGTAGCCTCCGTAAAAGTTACCCTGTAATCGAATCTCTTTGACATTTTTCCAAAAAATGTTTCTGTGTCCAAAAATAGATTTTGTAGTGATTTTCTCCTTATTAATTGATACCTTTAAAAACATAGGACTTACGCACGTAAGACCATAGGAATGCTGGGATGTTTAAGTTGGTGTTTGATGTAATCGTCAAGAAGACC
>JAGQHN010000038.1:0-14609 GCA_020431825.1 Trueperaceae bacterium
ACTGGTTTGTCTGGGCGCATATCTGGTGATTGCCAAACCCTCTTTTAGCACGCTCAGTTCTCAAACAGCACAAACAACCCTCGCCAGCCAGTCACAAAATGAACTTCATCAACCCTGACTTTTTAAAGTTCTTGCCCAGTTCGCGTAACCCACCGTGGCGCGTCATCTAGTTTTTGTCTTAAGAGCAAATTAAGCTGAGCCGTGTGGTGCTGCACGTGACGCATGGTATCAAGCAGCATATCTAGAACACTACCTTGAATATAACTGTAGTCGCAGATTTGTGCAGCTTTTTCCGCTGTAAGAGATTTGATTCTGGCTCGAGCCTTAGTGCGCCCATGCTCAAGATAAAGCAGCAACTCGGCCTGGGTATAGACGCGCTCAGGAAAAACACCCGCAGGGTCAAGCTCGGTTAGGCCAAAGGGCTCAGGGGGGTTAAACCCCTCAAGCCCATCTGACAAATACAAGTCCAGAAAAAAGAGCGTGTGATACGTCATGTACCAGAATTCAGAAAAAGCAAATTCATTTCCCCAAACATGCTCAGGGCAAGCTCTGATGGCATTTTCTAACATATTCAGACTGGCCCCCAGTTGCTGCCAGAGTGCGCTTTTCACGAATTCATTCAAAGGTAAGGCTCCTTGACTTCAGTCTGCTTTCTTGTACTTAAGCACCGTAATACCACAGGAAAAAGGTAATGCAGCCTCGAGCACTAAAGTTTGTTTTTCCCCTAATTCCTTAAAGATAGGCATACCGTTCCCGAGGATGACCGGATTTACAAATAAGTGATACTCGTCAATTAATCCCTGTTTGATAAGGGATGAAACAAATTGCCCACCCCCATAGGCGATGATATCTTTGCCCTCTTGCGCTTTTAACTGATTTATTTCCGTCACCAGATCAGCCTTTGCCAGGGTAGTGTTATCCCAGCTTGAAGCCTCGAGGGTTTTACTAAAAACCAGCTTTGGCGTATCGGTAAATATTTTACCAGCCGCATGCTCCGGATGGCTTTCATCGGCGGCTACGCCTGCCCAGTGAGGAATAAAGCCTGTTGCCAGGTTTTTCCCAAGCACTATCTGACCAATAGACTCGGTTAGACCCGTAACGTACTGCACCAGGGCATCATCCCAGGCCCTTGCCATCCAGTCCATTTCACCTTTTGGGCCTGCAATAAAACCATCAACTGACATTTGAACTTGCAATTTAAGTTTTCGCATAGCTTACTCCTTATGGATGACGCTGACTCATCCTTGTCATTAGCTTAGATTAGAGAAAGTCAAACTGTCTTGAATAAAAACGACAACCTTAACCTTTAAGCTTGCCCTGCTGCCCGCAAATTCAGGAAATGAGTAAAGTCCATGCTGCCCGGTGACTGACCAAAGCCTTTGAGCATGGCGGCACATTGGCTGCGGTGTTGCGTACCGTGATTAACCAGATGCCAGAGACAATGCCATAAGATGCGCTCTCGAGTGTTCCCGTCGGCCTCGTAACGAATGGGGTTTCCCAAATCACTATCGCTAAGCTTAGAAAGATAAGCTCGCATTCTGGTCTCCTCCTGTTTCCAGTAAGCCCTGAGGGACTCGAGGTCAGGAAATGTTACTTTATCTAGCAAACGTCCGGTAAAGCGCTGCTCGCTGCACAGGGTACGCCAGACATACTCCGAATCAAGAATATGCGCCAGGGTTCCTTGAAGGTTTGAAAAGGGAAAGTCTACCGCTTGAGTGAGTTGCTCTGGCTGTAACAAAGCTGCCTTTGTTAGCAGCAAATCATTCGCCCAGTAATTAAAGTCAAAGATCAGGTTGATGTCACTGATAGTCATACAAGCTCCAAATTACCCCGCTGATTTTAAGATGAACATTTAGTGCGCTTTTAACAATTGTGCCGAGGTTTGACCCGCATACAGTTTTAACGCTCGAGTCATATGAGCCTGATCTGAATAGCCTGTGCTAAACACTACATCTGCAATAGGCGTACCTTTTTCTAACAGCTCGGTTGCAGCTCTGGCACGTTCAATCTGCCGAATATTCACCTGACTAAGCCCCGTCACCTGCAAGAAACGTCTTTGCACCGTACGTTCAGAAACCTTGTGCTCTTCTCCTTGCAGCACTGCCTGAACAAGCGCGTCGCGCTGAAGGACTTGATCCTTTACCAGTTTTTCAACAAAGGCTTCAGCATTTTCAAAGTCAGGAAGTTGCCAGGCAGAACCGTTAAGCCAGATGCTTTTTGAACTCGCATCAGGCAAATTTAGTTCAGAGTCAACCAGTTGGCTTGATGGCAAATGCGGTATAAAACTACCCTGTTTAAACTGAATACCGACAAACTCGGCTGCTTCAGGAACAGGTGCCAGCGAAGCTCTGGTCGTAGGTCCACGTACCGTAAAGGTAGTTTTGCCCTGCTGCTTGGTAATAACCATTTCCCACTGACTCGCTGCCCTCGAGATAAAGGAGCCACCCGCCTCAGTGCGCGTTCGCCAGATGGTTGTAACGTAGGCTGAGTTAGGAAGAATGTAATCAAAGTCAAAGGTCATGGCTTAGTTAGCTGCCTTTCCAGGGCTCCAGATCTTTCTTACGATATTTTAGCTCAAGCTCAATGCGTTCCAGCGCTTTTTCTATAAAAGCATTTTCGCTGTTATGTTTATAAAGCGTCGTAAAATTCTGCAAGATGTCGAGTCTCACTTAAAACTTAAACCCTGTTCCTGAAGCGCCAGTTTTAAAATACCCAATGCCTTTGGCCCCATACCGTGAAGTTTAACTAGCTCACTTTCACTTACCTGAGTGAGTTGCTCGAGCTTTGTGTAACCCGCATTACTTAGCGCTCTTAGGGCAGGCTTAGAGATTTTGGGAAAAGCATTATCATGGGTGACCTGCGATTTAGTGGTAGTCATTTTGCTCTCCTCAGGATGCTAGCTAATAGGTTGATAATAAAGCAGCATCACGCCACTTTTAAATTGTTCTGAATGAGTAAGCCGTAATTCCAGCTTGCGCTCGAGTCCGGCAAACAGCGTGCTACCTTTTCCTATAACCACCGGGTCAATCATGACCTGATACTCGTCAATCAAACCATGTTCAGCCAATTGCGTCAAAATACTGCCACTGCCCAGCAGGGTCATGTCCTCAGGAGCTTGCTTTAGTTTTTGAACCTCTTCAATCATGTTCTCTTTGACAAGTCTCGTATTGTTCCAGCTAAGCTCCGACAGCGTTTTGGAAAAAACAATTTTTTTGGCACTATTCATACCTTCTGCAACAACGGGAAAATGCTTTTTGGCTTCAGCAGTAGGCCAGAAACTTGCCATCTGTTCATAGGTTGTGCGCCCAAAAAGAAGGGTATTGCCAGCTTGAAGACTGCAGGCAGAATACTCAGCCTCTTCTGACCCATGTTTATGCCAGCTTATATCCCCGGGTGAAGCTTCAAAATAGCCATTAAGCGTTATCGACATAAAACAACTCAGGCTTCCCATACTACTCTCCTAGTCATTTGAAAGTTTCTCAATGATTTTTGCCCTACGCCGCTCCCTCGTCTCCTGTGTTTTAGCATCTTCAAGCTGCCGGACAAACTCTTTGCGTTTGGAAAAAGCCAGACTATCAAATGCTTCTTTAAGGCCAGCCTTATTTAGAGCCTCGAGTAAATCAGCAGGTACATCAACGGTGCGAGGAGCGGTATCAAGCTCGAGTGTTATCTCGACCGCATCACCAGCTTTTAAACCAGCCGCTTCGCGGTGCGCCTTGCTTAACGGAATCATATAATTCCCCGCCATGACGGCAACCGTACTTGCATAGGTGTAGCCCGAAACACTGACCTTAACCGCAGGTTTTTTGGACGTGCCAAGTTCAGCCATATTTTCTGGCGGCACTTCTATGCCTGTATTATTGCCAGTCGCTTTAATGCTTGTGTTAAATCGCGTTTTCATGATCTATCCTTAGCTAGAAACTTATGAACAAAATCAACCAGGTGAGGTGACATAAAACTGTTGTAGTGGCTGGTTCCTGGCAAGATGGCTAGTTGTGACCTGGGCATATAGGCATGGTCCCAACCAGCATCTTTCTGACTTCCGCCCAGTAAGCTATAAAACTCCGCCATATGACTCACTGGAATGCTGTCAACATCTCCGTAAATGAGTAAAACAGGCATAGTCAGCGTGCTCACGTGTTGGGTAAAGTCATAGTCCTGTCTGAGCATATCACCCGTTTTCTCGAGCAAATTGGGCCAATCTTCGGGTTTTGGAGCAACCTCAGCATAGGTTTTATAAATCGGCGAGGGTTTCATGCCTTCGGCAGCCTGAGCATTTACCTGACTCATACCCTCGAGCACCTCCGGGTACCAGCCTGTACGCCGGCAAGGCACCGACACCAAAATCAGGTTTCTGAGCTGCTCCGGATAAAGCGTGGCAGTACAAAGCGAAACAAGCCCCCCTAGCGAGTAGCCCATCAGGTCTACCTTTTCAAAGCCCAGATGGATAATGAGTTTACTGATATCATCGGCAAGGTACTCGAGCCTCAGCGGTCTATCAGTATCAGCAGTGCGTCCGTGAGCCTGCAAATCTACTGCGATGACCTGACGGTCTTTACTGAGTTCAGGCACGATAGGTGCAACCATAGCCGTTGAACCGAGCCCACCGTGTAGCAAAATAAGCGGCTCACCTTCACCATAAATTTCGTAGTAAAGCTCGAGGCCGTTTAGCTTTGCATAGTGAGCTTTCATTTTTCACCTCGCTGGGTTTGATAGTGCAACCCTAGTGCACCTGAATCAAAGGTTTTTGTCTGAACGAGTTTTAACTTTAGTCGCTGAGCCAAAGGATTAAACAGAGGAACGCCACTACCTAGCGCAACTGGATTAAGGGTCATGCGATATTCATCTATTGAACCCAGTTGCGTCAAGCTGTGAGTCAGTCCAGGGCTACCCAGAATGACAATATCCTTACCCTCTTGCTGTTTCAGCTTGACAATTTCCGTTTCAAGGTTGTCTTTGATTAGTCTCGAGTTATTCCATTCGGCTTTGTCCAACGTTGTAGAAACGACAACCTTGGCGGTTTTTTCTATCCAAGCAGCATGGTCACGCTCATGCTGAGAACTTTCAGGATTAGCTGGCACACTTGGCCAGTAGCTGTACATTCCCAGGTAAGTTACACGACCCCACAAAACCGTATCTGCGGTACTCAAAACTTCTCTGGCATAGGCTTCTAAATCTTTGTCATAGCTAATCCAGCCCAAGTCCCAGGGTTCCTTGCTCTGAACAAACCCATCAACAGAGCTATGTAAAAATGAAATGAGTTTTCTCATAGTCCTACTAACCTTTCTTAGACTAGTGTTTTGCCTTTGCTCTTGTCTGATTTTCACCAACTCTAAAAGCCACTACTCGGCTGATTAAGTCATAAGGGATAGGCTGATCAAGCGGAAACTGCACCGAGCCTTTGGCTCCTTTATACTGAGACAGTTCTTCCTTAAATTCTTCAATGCCGTTTGGGGTCGGGTAAAACCCTATGTGGTTTTTAAAAGCAGCAAAATGTACCAGATTTTTGCCCTTTAGCTTAAAGGTAGGCATCTGATAGCTGATGGCTTCGGTAGCCTCAGGCGCAGCCTTAAGAACAGTGTCCCTGATGCTTTGCAATAGTTCTTGAGTGTCAGGGGAAAAGGTTGCTATGTACTCATCCACCGATTTGAAATTAGTTTTGGTCATCTGCTTTATACCACCTTAAAGGTTTGGTCTTAGCCCTTGTAACAAGCTTTTTAGCCTCGAGGTCTAGCTGCACGATTTTTATCCACATGGTTACGGCTTTACCTTTTGGAAACAAGCTTTCTGGTAACAGGAGTAAAATCGCCTGATAAATCTCTTCGATGTTCAGTCCAGGACTGGTATCAGGTAAAACCTGCAAATAAGCCGCCTTCATAGCTTTGTACTTGGCAGCGTCAACCCGAGTAATCTTGCCTGGTTGCTGGCTATTCTCAACTTCAATTTTGTTCACAGTTACCCCTAAACTAACGGTGCTGGTCTATCAGAATAGGATTGCCATCCGGGTCAAGAAGAGTAAAATGCGCTGGTCCCTTACCGCTTTCATCAGCTTCTTCTATAAGATATAGTCCCTTGGCCTTAAGAGCTTTTTGCAAATCCCGAACATCGGTAAAGGACTCGAGCGCCTCAGCACTTTGGTTCCAGCCAGGATTAAAGGTCAGAATGTTCTTATCAAACATCCCTTGAAAGAGCCCCAGCAGCGTCTCACCATTTTTCAGAATGAGCCAATTCTCAGCCTGATTACCGCCCATTACCTCAAAACCAAGTTTTTTATAAAAGTCTTTTGAAACCCCGATATCTTTGACCGCGAGGCTAATTGAAAAAGCACCCAGTTCCATGCTCAGTCCTTTCAAAGAGTCAAGAAGTTAGTTTCGTGCTGGTCGCTTCGCATCTGTCCCAGCTGCCTGCCACAATTCGATGGGGTTACCTTCGGGATCAGAGAGACGCGCAAAACGGCCATTAGGATAGGTCTTGGGGTCAAGCTCAACTTTGATTCCAGCAGCACGAAGCTGCTTGACCATCGCATCAAGGTCTTTAACACGAAAATTTATCATCCAGCTTTGTTGGCTTGCGCCAAAATGCTCAGCGTCTTCCTTAAAGGGCGTAAAGACCGTCGGTCCTTCGTCCTGCCACCAGGAACCGTCTTCATAGGTCTTGCCAACCCTTTCAACCCCCAGATGTGTTTCATACCAATTCGAGAGTTCCTCAGGTTCTTTTGCCCTGAAAAATACGCCTCCGATACCCGTTACTTTTTCCATTGTTTACCCCTTGAGGCCCTTTGACCAGGTTTCTCAATTTTGCTTTGAGACATGGTGTATGCTACCTAAGCTGCTTGCACAGGAATCATTTGACGCAAGGTTTTGCTTCGCAAATAAAGCCCTACCCAGATAAAAATGCCCAGATAAACTGGAAATAAGACATGGCTAAATAGCGGACTATCCACCCGTAAATTTGAGGCAACAGCACCGCCGAGGTAGCCCGTAAGTAAAATGGCCCCAAGCACCGAGGTTTTTGGCATTAAGTATAGAAGTGTACAAATAAGTATCAAAACTCCTAAAACCGGAATAATACCTTCGGTATAACCCAGGCTGACCGTCGCTTCTAATGACCTTGCGTCTTTCATGATTTTGCCAAAACTATCCATGAGCAAAAAGAGCACCGCTAGATAGCTTAAAATTCGCCCCGTCCAGAGAACTCTTGCTGAAATAGGTTTAGCTGTAAGACTTGTTTGCATAAAACTCCTTTTTGCTTAACCTTCGTAAGCTTGCTTTAAGCCTGCAATATCTATCTTTTTCATGTCCATCATGGCTTTCGTGACCCTTGATGCCTTTTCCCGGTCCGGGTCACCCATCAGTTCCATAAGCGTTTTAGGAATAATCTGCCAGGAAATGCCAAACTTATCTTTTAGCCAACCACACTGTTCAGCATCAGGCTGTGCGGACAGGGCCGTCCAGAAATGGTTGACTTCTTCCTGAGAATCACAGGTGACAAAAAAGGACACGGCTTCGTTAAAGGCAAATTGATGGTTTGCGTTGCTATCCATTGCCATGAACGTTTGCCCTGCCAGTTTGAACTGGGCATGCTGCACAGTTTCTTCAGCACATATGATGCTTGTTATGCTCGAGCCTTCAAACAGTGAGGTATAGAGCTTAAGCGCTTCTTCCGCCTTGCCGAACTGCTCACCCACAAACAAGAGGGATGGCACAATGGCGTCACTAACATCACTGGGTTTGCCCAGACTGATTTGCCAGGAAACGCCATATTTATCATTCAGCCAGCCGTACTTCTCGCTCCAGTCATAGCCCTGAAAGGGCATAAGGACTTCACCGTCCTCTGCCAGTTGTTGCCAGAGCTTAGTCACTTCTGCCTGAGACTCGAGTGTGACAAAAAAGGAAATGCCCGGGTTAAATGTAAAAACAGGACCACCATTAAGCGCCGTAAACTTTTGACCCTCAAGGGTAAAATTCATGGTCATCACGCTACCAGCAGCGCCAGGGCCAGCCTCACTGTAGCGAGCTACCGAGTCAATGCTCGAGTCCTTAAACAGCGAGGTATAAAAAGTAACGGCTTCTTCCGCCTGATGGTCAAACCATAAAAAGGGAACGATTTTTTGCATAATTCTCCTTAAGCTTTTGTAAGATGTACTGCCCAGCAGGTCAGAATATTGCCCGAACCCTGCCAGGTGCGCGTATGCAAGAGTTTGAGTGAAACGGGTGGTCGCCCTTCAAAAAGCGGCACGCCTTCACCAGCAATAATGGGAAAATACGTCAGATGCAGTTCGTCGATAAGGTCATGCTCGACTAAGCTGTTCCACAAAATGCGACCCATCAAGATTAGGATTTCTCGACCCGCTGTCTGTTTCAGCGCGGCAATTTCCCTGGGAGCATCTGCCACTTTGACAATTCGCGTGTTATCCCAGGGTGCTAAATCTTCAGATGTGATTTTGTCCGAAACGATAATTTTATCTACCTTCTGAATAAGTGCTGCGAATTCTTTTCTAATCGCGGTAGCCTTGGGGTCATCAGGTACAAACGTCCAGTACTCCTTATTGCCTAAAAACGAGGTGCGCCCACTTAAGATGAGGGTGTCGGCGGCAAGTAGCCGCTCGGTGTTGTAATGGTCAAACTGGTCATCTCCGACATAGTCAGGATGGTAGAAATCAAAAAATTTATCAAAGGTTTTATTGTTGCTTTCATAGTAACCGTCTAAAGTTACAAAGTTGCTTACAATGACTTTGCGCATTATTCTCCTGTTACAGGTTTGTAAGTTAGTAGCATCACGCCTGCACTTGATTTTCTCGAGCTTGTGAGTTTTAAGACCAACCCTCTAAATGACCCTTTAGTCATAAAACTCTGGCACTTTTTTAAGCGTTTCCCACTGTTCGTTGTCATGACCAAAAATCACCAGCCCAACCTGCTCCCGTTCGACCAGATCAAGTAGTTTGATCGTACTGGCACGAATTGCTTCAGCATCAGGGTTGCTACTATCTAGCTGCTCGTCACGAGTAAAGCTCGAGCTAAAAGGTACAGCGTCAATCGTTAGTAAAATTGCTCCCGTTTCGGGTAGTTGCAGCAGTACAGACTGATGTCCCGGCACATGTCCACTGGTCTCAATAAGCTCGAGCCCAGGAAGCAATTTGATGTCCCCGTCAATGAGTCGAATGCGTTCCATCGGCTGATCCCACTGGGCGCGAAGGGCAGCAAAACGCGGGTTTGTCGCTGCGTCCAGATGATGCAACCGCTGAACGACATACTCCGCCTTTGTGAAGGCGGCATGTCTTCCGGCATGGTCAATGTCATAATGTGTCGAAATGACCATATCGATGTCGTCCGGTCTTAAGCCCAGGTTTGCCAGCTGCACGGTAACGTCCTGACCATTCTCAAAATCTGATGCCTCATCAGGGATGATCTCGGGTAAACCTGTGTCAATCAGAATGTTCTTGCCCTCACCTGTTTGCACCAGATAGCACACAATCGGAATCTGGTATTCCGGCATGAAGCCAACTTGCATCAAATAAAGACGCTTCATGGATGTGACCTCTAAATTACGCATCACTGGTGTGGATTGCTTCTAAGACGATACGTTTCTGCATGGCATAGCTCCTTTATCGCTCATCAAGTCAGGTTTCGGCAGGCTCATAGACCAGTAGTAATACCCCTGCACCCATCTCCCTCGAGCTTGCAAGTTTTAGTGGTAAATGGTACTCACCTGAAAAGAACCGTCTGCCGTTTCCGCGCAGGAGCGGGTAAAGCAGCACACGAAGTTCATCTACAAGCTTGTGCCTTAAAAGTGTCTGTGCAAAGGTGCCGCTGCCGTAAACAAGGAGGTTTTGACCCTCCTGTTGTTTAACTTGCTTTACTGCTGTGACCACATCACCCTCGAGCGCTGTAGCATTCCACTCGAGTCCTTTGGGAGTGGTGGTAGCAACAAACTTTGGCAGGCTGTTCATACGATTGGCAAATTCGCTTGTACCCTGCATGGTTGGCCAGTACCGTGCAAACCCTTCGTAGGTCACGCGGCCCAGCAAAAGGGCGTCACTGGCAAATAGCTCATCGTACTTAAATTGACCAATGTCAGAACTCGGGTAGCCTGTTGGTGGGGCCGGGTCTTCAAACATGCCATCTAGCGTCAGAAACTCGGTAACAATCAGCTTAGACATAGGTAGTCCCTTTAGGGCTTTCGTGTTTGATACGTTGCAAGAATGACACCCGTTCGGCTTGCTTTGACATCTACAAGATCAAAACGCTTTAGGTTCCCCTGACCAAAAAGTGGCTTTCCCTTATACGCAGCAACGTTATGAATGGTCAGGGTAAGCTCATCAAGCAGGTCTTCTTGTAGCAAGGAATTGACGAGTGTTGGGCTACCTGTCACTGTAATGGTTTTGCCAGGTTGCGCTTTTAGGTTGGTGATATCTTCTTTTAGATTTTTTACAAGCTGCGCATTATTAAAAGTTCCCCAGGGAGTGTCTTTTAAAGTCCTGGAAACAACGTATTTGGGTGTCGTGTTAATAAACCTTGCAAAGCCCGCATTGTCAGCAGAAACGTTATCGCTAGTCCAATAAGGCTCCCATTCCTGATAAGTAACTCTGCCAAGCAAAACTGTGTCGGTTTCCTCCATCATACCCTGCATGGCTGCACCCATATCTTCGTCAAAGGTTTCCTGCCATATATTAGGGGCTTCGGCAACACCGTCCATCGTCATAAATAATCCTGATGCCAGTTTTCTCATGTCATTTCCCTTTCCCAATTCTTCTGATTTCCTAAAAAGACTTACCCTTCTGCAACCTTCATCGCCAGATCTACCCCTTTTGATTTACGGGGTTGCAGCTTATCGGCAGTAAGGTAAGCTTCATAACGACAACGAAAGGCGTCCCCTGCTGCATCCTGCCAGCGGTCTAAAGAAATCCCCTCACGTTTTACCCACTCGAGCAGTGCCTTATTACCTGCAAGGCCACTTCCTTTATAGAATAGATGGGCATAATTTCCAGCAGGCAAAACCCCGGCTTTTATGCGCTCAGTTTCTGGCAGATGCTGTGAAACCATAAAGCCCAGTTCTATATCCATGGGGCCGTCCATATCAATGACGTAATAGCGCAGGAAAAAAGGACCTTCATGAGCAAGCCCTTGCTGTTTTACCCAAACACGCAGTTCTTTAATCAGCTTATCAACGTCAGCAAACATGCCCTTAAACGGTGCAATGGTGCGTATGCCCATGTATCGCTTTTCGTCACGATACTCAATTTTTGGTTCAGTAATCATGCTTCTCCTGATTTGGATTCTGCTCTGGCCCACCAGCCCTGCCAGAGCCCCATGAGGAGTTCTTTGTCTGGCTTGAGTCCAGTTTGTTTGAGTGCCAGAACCATCTGCCCCCGGTGATGCGATTCATGAGAAATGAGATAGCCAACAAATGCAGTTAATGAGCTAGGAAAGCCTTGCACTTTCTTGCCGCTTTCATAGCGATGCTTAAGAAAGGTTTCAACGATGCTGGCAGAGTCATTCAAGGCAGTTTGTAAGGTCTCGAGTCCAATCACTTCATCTCGCTTAAAGTGCTGACTTGCCTCCGTAAGCTTTGGTTCAGAGCCTTCTATCCAGCGAATGCGGACGGTGTGCATATGCCCAAACTGCTGCGCTACTGTCATCCCACCGGAGACGGAAACTGCTTCCAGTCCACCTTCGGGTAAACTCTCCAGCAGCTTTACATTGATGGCGTTATGGGCTTGCCAGGTATCCAGTAAATCCTCGAGCATACTCTCTCCTAAAGGTTGTAGGGGTCAAAACTGGCATCGCTACCTGGGAGCAGATGCTTACGAATGAGGATAATCTGACCGGTGTGCCGCACTTCGTCCTGAAGATAGTGGAACCAGTAGTAGTGCATATTTGCCTTACGCCCGGCAAATGTCATCGGGGTTTCAAGCCAGTTGTCATCTCGCTTTTTGAGTTCGGTCAAAGTTTTTTGTCTGACTTCCTCCAGGTCTTGCAAGTAGGACTCGAGCACCCTTCCCTTTGGCTCATTCCCCTTTTCAAAACGAAAGGCGCCTTCCCAACGTGCCTGCTCTGCTTCATTAAAGCGTCGTCCATGAAAAGTGATGGCTTGAAACATCGTTTCTGCTGCCGCCAGATGAGACAACAGAGCAGCAATGGTATTGTTTGCGCCTTGCGGCTGCGCATCAAGCTCTGCCGCTGATAAATCACGAATAGCACTTAAAAGATAGTGCCTCGAGTTCATGAGCATACTCACCAGTAGCCCCACCTTGGGTGCATAATCATCTCGTTCACCAATTACAAATACATCTTCAAAATCAGTCATAAAACCTTCCTCCTATCTATAAGAACTTAAATGCCTGATTACTGAGCAATTTCCCAGATATAGCCAGCGGGATCTTTGAAACTGGCTGTTCTTGGACCCCAGGGTCGGTTCATTGGGCCATTTAAGAGCTCTACGCCGTGACCCTGCAATTTCTCGCAGAGAGCGTCCACATCTTCAACCGGAATGGTTATGACAAACCTCGAGCCTGCGTCAGCTGCGGCAATACTTGCTGGATTAATCAGTTCGGGCGCTTCACTAACTTTAAGCAAATTGATAATCAGACTGCCAAATCTGAAGACGGCTGAGTTACCCTGATCATCTTCAAATTCGATGGGCAATTCAAAGATTTTTTGATAAAAGGCTTTGGTGCTGTCTAAATCTTCAGTGAATAAGGTAATGGCAAAGATGCTTTTTGCCCAACTGGTAGGATCACTCATCGTATTTCCTTTCATTAGCAGCGTTTACTACGCATGGCTTTTACATGGCTTAAGGTTTTGTCTTTACTTAGCCTGTCGTACTCGGCTGACTCGAGGGCAATAAGGGCAAGTTTGCCCTCGGCATTGCTGTACACACCCCAGCCGTACCGCTTGGGCAGGGGCGAGGCGCGCATACAGGCTTGCGGCCTGGCAAAAAAGGAGGCTCGAGCCTCAAGCTGCTCGTCCGCAGCGATATTTTTCCGCTCGGCATACACGGCAAAAAGCAGCTCATCTGAACTGAAGGTATAAGGCTGCTCTTGCAAAAGCTCATACTGTAAGCTTGCCACCGTCGGCTTACCGCTTTTGGCTTTTGGTATTTCGGCCTCTACCACTGAACAATCTTCGGCGACTTCAATAAAGGTATTAAAGTAATTGGTGCTGTGACTTGTCATGTCTTGGCTCATTTAGGGGCGAAGTTGTTTCCAATGGCCTTCAGAGACGATTTCGACAGCTCCGTCCACCACCTTGAAGGCAGTATCATCGTCAATCGCATACGCCGGGTTTGATAATCTGGCTGCCCATTTTTCAGCAGCTGCTAGGGTGTTATGGGGCAACTCCGGGTGATCCAGATGCGGGAAAATTGAAAAGTCAACAATGCCGAGCGTTTCATCACCACCCGTAGGCGGCGTCCAGTTAACAAATTCTTCCCCTATGCGTGGGGTCATAATCATGCTCCCGGCACTCAACCCCACCCAGATCGTTTCCTTCAGTGACGGCAGGAGGTCTGCAAGTCCTGACTGGCGCATCCAGTAGCACAGATACAGGGCGTCGCCACCATTGACCAGTAGCACATCTGTTTCCTGAACCCAGGAGACCCAGCGTTCTTTATCAAGACTGGGCAACGCGGTAAGTTCCAGTACACCAAGCGACTTCCAGCCCAATTCGCACATGGGGGTTCTGGTTTCTCGCCCACTGATGAAGTCCCAGGCTCGAGCTGGACCAGCCATGGGGTGTCCGTAGGAAGCCGTGGGAATACAAAGAGCATTGGCTTCGGCAATCGGTTTACCTAAAAGCTCGAGTAGTGCGCTTCGGATGCTGGCATTTTTGATACCAGCCGAGGTGAGAAGATAGTTCATCGTGCTCTCCTTTGCAGCTTCTTTGGGCAAATGGTCAGATAGGCTTCAGTGATACGGGTTTTACAGTGAGTTGGCGTTAGGGATTTCATACAATATTCACTTCTGGTTCAATGCGGCTGATGAGCTGTTTTAAGATGGCTTGAAGCTCATCTTTCCTGGCTTCAACCTCGGCCATGCTCGTAAAGGAAATCAGTCGCCTGTCTTTATAGTCACCCTCGAGCAAATCTGACCTAATCTTGACAATTTCAGGATGATGAAACACCAGCAAGAAATGATCCTGGGGTCGCAGATGAAAGGTAAGCAAATCTTCCAGATAATAAAAACTGGGAGCATTCCACTTGATGCGCTCTTTAAGTTCGCCACTGCTGTTTAAGATGATGGCTCTGACAGCCTCAATTTCAGCTTTGAGCGGGTGCTCGAGCCTCGCCAGAAACTCGTCTACCGTTTCTTTAGTCTTAGCCATGTCAGGCTTTAGGCTTTATGGGCACATAGATACGCAAGACTGGGTGCGTCTGAGGGTCAAAGTCTTCCCCGTAGCGCTCGAGTAGCGGCCCTTCTGCCTGTTGAAAGTCTGATTGCGGCAACCAGCTACCAAAAATCTCGTCAAAAGCTTGTCCCAGAGTTGCGAGGTCGCTTTCAAAAACCGCATAGCTTTTAGCCTCGAGTATCCAGGTTTCCATCCCTTCAGGAATTGGGGCTTGCTCCCCTACGGCAACACCTGCCATATAGTGCAGGCTGGTCATGTTTTCGT
>JAGQHN010000038.1:14707-35356 GCA_020431825.1 Trueperaceae bacterium
CAGATTCCATAACGCCGTACGTCACATTTGCCTCAGTGCGTCCAGTGATTTCAGCCATGCGCGGCACAAACTTGTCCCAGAGTTTAGGAATATCCGGGGATTTGGGCAGGGTCTGCAAACTTAGACCAAGCACGGTCAATGCGGGAAGATTTTTTATTTCTGCGTCCATACATTCTCCTGAGCCAGATACTGGCAGCTATCATTCATGTTTACTGTTCGAGAACTCGAGCTCTTCACACTTGCTTTACGGTTTAGCCCTGAGGATAGTCGTAGTTAATCATCCAGCGAACGCCAAATTTATCCTGAAACATGCCAAAGTAAGCATTCCAGAAGGTATCCTGCAAGGGCATTTCAACGGTGCCTCCTGCGGAAAGTCCGTTAAAAAGCTTATCGGCTTCTTCTTTAGAATCAGCCTGCAAAGAAATATAAAAATTATTTCCTTCGGCTTTGGGGTGGCCCCTCGAGGGTAAAACATCACTGCCCATCAAGACGCTGCCTTCTATGGGCAAAGCCACATGCATCAGACCCTCTTTTTCAGCGTCACTCAGGTTGTCGCCCATGCCAGGAACTTCCTTAAACCGCTGAAAGGTACTGAATTCACCGCCAAAAACCGACTTATAAAAAGTGAAAGCTGCTTCGGCCTCGAGGTTGAAATTAAGATAGGGGTTAATCGTTGCCATTTTCTTGTCCTTTCCTGATGTGCTTATTTAGGTGTACTTACACACCAAATTGCGTAAGGTGATGATCCAGATGTTTAGAGAAGAGGGTGTTCCACTGTTTAGCAGAAAGCTTTCCAAAGGTCATATTTTCCCGACCCTCAAAGTGAGCTGCCCCCTGCTTAAAGGTTTTATCCATATAGGCAATAAGCCGTGCTTTTTCTATCTCGAAGTCTTTGGCGTCTTTCATGACAAACATGGGAGCCGTAGGGCCATTTTTGGGATAGGGCTTGTCGCCAATAACAAGTCCCTTTGCGAAGACATTTGCCAGCAGTTTGTTCATGAAACCCAGAGGCGCATGTTTACCTGGTTCGTGCACCATTTCATAAGCGACATTGCAATGTGCCAGCATTTGTCCAACTGTCATTTTTCCCCAGTGGGCTTTGCTGTCAGGTCTAAGCGCGTCAATACGCGTTACCATTTTTTCTTTGCCTTTTAAATCAAACATATCCTCTATTTTCAAATCCATCCTGTGCTACTCCAATCAAATCTGAGCTACTCGAGCCAGATTTTGCTAAATCCTAAACTGCCTGAAATGATGGTCAATGTGCAGATATTGCAAACGTGCCCATTCATTGGGCGTCATGCGACCAAAGAAATCATGAGATGGCCTTCTGATACCTGCTTCCCCACCCTTTAAGAAGCGCTCGAGCTCCTGCACAAATCTCTTCTTTTCTTGCTGAAATTCTTTGGGGTCAGCAATCTTGATGCTAGGCAACGTGGGCATATTCTTAGCCAAGCCTTTGTTTAACACTTGCCTTTTGGCGACCTTGCCAAAGATGCGCCCTAGCAAGGTCTGTCTGACTTTATTTGTCGTCATCGTCTCCTCAAGTGCCGTTGCAAGATGAGCAAGCATCTGGGCAACATCCATCTTGCCCCACTGGGCTTGACTCGAGGGCGAAAGTTTTTCCAGTCGCCCTAACATTTCCTGATGAAACTGAGCTTGCAGCTGATGAGGTTCGTACATTTTTCCTCCTAGTGCTGTTGATTGGGTAGATACCAGAGCAGATCAAGGGCAGGTGGCTTGATGCCCTGTGCGCGAAGTAAAACGACTATTTGTGCGGTGTGGCGCATCTCATGAATCATCATGTGCCAGAGCAAACCATCCACCTTAAAAAGGTGTTCCTGAGGTTCTTCATCATGGGGCGCAGTTATACGCTGAAGTTCCTCATCGGTAAGCTCAGCGAGATACTCGAGCGTCCGCTTTTCTACCGCCCGCCAGTACTCGAGTAAAACCTCGAGCTTAACGTCACATGCCGCACCCTCCTCAGCATCGCGCAGCGTGGGAAAGTGCTCGAGTACGGGTTCCTGACGCAAAATATCCAGATTCAGCCAACCATCCTCAACAGTGATGATGTGAAAGATCAGGTCTTTAAGACAGGGAAACCACTCGTCACCAGCTAAAGGGCGAGATAAAACCTCAGCGGGCACCTTTTCCAGGGCGGCCCACATCTGCCGCCGGGTTGCAATAAGGTAGTCATAAATCTCTGGAATTTTCATTTAATCTCCTTTTAAAGAGTTAAAGCTAGTCAATCACTACTCAAGGTTGCGGTACAGCTACAACCTTCGTCATGACACAGTTACCCTGCCCCTTGGGTCTAAGGTAAGTAAAGCCCTCACGTTCGTACATAGTGCGAGTAGCATTGTAGAGAAATGATGATGAGACCTTTTTGCCTGCCTTTTTCTTTTCAGCAAGGTCATGTGGATAGACTTCGACAAGCCCACCTCCCTGCTGCGCAATAAGCGACAAGGCACCCCGAACGGCAATCGCTGCTAAACCTTTACGCCGATACCGCTTGTCTACGAAAATGCAGCTTATCCGGTAGTCGGGAAGCTCTTTAGATTCAGCTTCCCACTGTTTTCGGTGGTGAATGTTCGGCAGTTCCTTGACCGTGCCAAATTGTGCCCAGGCAATAGCTTCTTCACCATCAAATACCAGTGCTGCATGAGTTTTATCCGCCTCGACAAACTTTTTCTTAAACTCACGGTTGCCGAGTTCTTTGCGTTCAGGCGGTTCCGGGTGCAAGTGAAACCAGGTGCACCAGCAGCCACCAAATACCCCATTATGACGCTCGGCTAGTGCAGCAAAGTCAGGCCAGGTCGAAGTATCTAAAGGTTTAATAATAAAGTCTGTGTTATCTCTTGTCTTTGTATTTTCAGTCATGATTTCCTCTTAAAATTGCCGGGCTCGAGCTTGATCGTTACTCTGTCACCTTCTGAAAGCGCTTCTGCTTTTCGCACCTTGTCTTTGAGCGGCACAATGTAGCGACCTTCCTTGGGCCAGAGTGAGGTCGTCCACTCGGTTTTGCCAATTTGCACTATGACCGGAATCATGCCCCAGCCGTAACTAACCCACTTGCTTATGTCCCGCAAGATCTCGCAGTCTTCTTCAGGCACTGTGACAAAGTAAAAGGGGGCAGGACCCCGCCAGTACCAGATTTCACCGCTAAACTCGAGCACCGTCTTACATGCCTCCACCGGGCGGTGGCCAGGCCCCCAGAATGCGGCGCATCAGTACAATTTGTCCCAGATGGTAAGCGTTATGACCGGTAAACCAGACAAGCCTTGCTCCAACTGTGAATTTGCCTCCCAGGATTTCGCGCGCTACGTTTTCAGGATCGCGTGCCAATTCGCGGCTCTTTTCCAGACTGGCTAAAAACTCATCTTTCAGCTGCGGCCAGTCGTCCTGAGTGACAAGCGGCCAATCGGCACCAGCGCTAACCTCAGGTTCAGAGCCCGTTTCAATCGTGACAAGATCATGCTTTTGCCAGAACAACATGTGCGCTACCACCTCGGCAACCGAGTGAGGCCAGCCCTCGAGCTTTTTCACTGCCTGCTCCGGCGTAAGATCATCGAGTGCCCGAGAAGCTGGCGTAAAAGAACTCCATTCTTCAATAAGACCCTCAATGAATTTGGGCGATGCACTTGTCAAAGCCTTTTCAGTCATTTGATTTCTCCTATTGCCTTAGGGGTGACCAAATCAGTATCCGGGTTTCCCGGGTGTGAATGCCCCAGAACACGGGCCAATGCCAGGGCCTGACCTTTGTGGTGAAACTCATGGGTAATGGGGTGCAAAATCAGCCAACGCCGCGTCAGGATTTCTTTGTAGCCTTTGGGTGAAGTCCAGCTAAAGGGTTCATCCAGCGAATCAAAGCTCCCTAATGCCTCATTGATAGTGGCATCAAGCTTGCTGAAAGCCTCGCGCAGTTCGCTTACCTCTTTTGCTTTTATGACGTTTTGTTCTAGCCCGAGACCTACTGCGCCAACCCACCAGAGATAACAATCTGCAATATGGGCATAGATATTTCTCAAGCTGCCATAGGCAAACTGCTCATGCTCAAGGGTGAAAACTTCTGGCGGCAGGGTTTCTAACCAGTCAAGCACCCCGGCTCGAGTGTCCTTTGCCAAATCGTAAAAAGTTTTTAGTTCTTGATTCATAGCTTCTTTCCACTATCTAAAAGACATCTGGGTTTGTAGTAATACTGCACGTTTCGTTACGAATTTTGCTCTAGCCACCATCCTCCCCAAAACGTATCTTCATCTGGTGGCGCGTACCCTGCCGATCTGAGCAGCAGTAGAATCTGCCCCCTGTGATGGGCGTCATGCATGGTCATATGAATGAGGTAATGGTCAATAGAAGCGTAGGGTAACGCTCCTTTATTCGTGGCACGCTCAGCGGACTCGAGCAAAGTCTTGCTGGTTTCAGCAAACACTGCTTTGATTTTCTCTACGTCTTTTTCAGCGACAAAGCTTCCCTCTATTTCCTGATAGAGGTCTGGCAAACTGGCTACATCTTCCTTATTAATATGCGATGCCCACCACTTCTTACTGCCCGCCAGATGGGCAAGGTAACCTGCAACCGACCAGTTTTTGTCAGGGGTTTTAAGGCTAAGCATGTCTGGGGTGAGGTGCTCGAGTAGCACCTCGTTCATGCCGTCATTGATTTGCCAGGTATCTTTAACCAATTGGCTAATACTCATTTTGCTCTCCTCTAGGGTTTTATAAGCTCAGAAGCAGCTATGGCATTGGCTGAGGCATGACTGCCTGTAACCGCACGGCGGTGATAGTCGATTTGTCCCAGATGATAGGCCAGATGACTGAGAAATTGTAAAAGCGTAAGCTGAGTTGTAAACTCCGCATCTGCAAATTGCACAGGGAAAGGGCGTTCCAGGTCATCCTCGCTTAAGCTAGCAAAGGCAGCTTGCACGCCTTTTTTAGCATTAGTGAGTTCCACCCGGATGTCAGTTCGGGGCACATTGCGCCTTGAAAATTCGGCCTCACGGTTGCGCACATAGCCTGTCTTGCCAAACGTCGTACCAAAGAAATATTGCAGGCTACCTGCCATATGTAAGAGCAACGTTCCTCCGCAATTGGGCAAGCCGGGCAGATCTTGCCAGACGCTGGCATCATCGGGGTAAAGAGCAAGTTCCCGCTCTAAAGTGGCAATGTCACGGAGGTAAAGTACCCTTAGATTTTCAGGTAACGTTTGCTTTCCTGAATTGACCATCTCAACCTCTTTACTTATCAAATCTTCATGTTCGGTTAACTATACCTTAATTTTTAAGGTAATACCAGCCCTGTCTCAGATAAGCTTCTGCATTAAGCTTGCTCGAGTACCTTTTTGGGTCTAATTAACTGCTAGAGCAGCACAGGATTTTCGTAACAGCGGTTCCTTTATGGCTTTTACATCAGCTTTAGCAGCCCCAAGAAAACGCACAAAACGGGCAAAGCCCAGCGCCAGTGCCTGAGCAAACGCTTCATCTTTGGCTAAAGCTTCCTTTTCTAACCAGAACCCCAAAAGGATAAACGTATTCGTTGCCCGGTCAAGCTTGCTGTCAAATCTGGCAACTAACTGGTCTCCCCATAAAACGGGCAGGGTGTAGTAGCCATACTGCCGTTTCGCCACGGGCTTATAAACTTCCCAGATGTAGTCAAAGCCAAACAAAATCTTGGCACGGCCCCTGGCACTCACGGGGTCAAGCGGCGCTAGAAAAACAGCTTCCTTAGTGGTACTGGTATCTAGTGGGGTCCATGCCTTCGGCACACGACCAGCGCTTAGCTCTTGCAACAAGGTAGCGTCACTGCCCAGCGCATAGTGCACCTGCTTCCAGCCTTCCACTTTTACCTCGATAATGTCACCCTCTGCCAGCAGTGCCCTGCGCAGGTTCGCAGCACTATCTGAGGGGACGCTATTAAAATAGCCATGCGCGGTGCGGTTCAGGCGTGACAGTCCGGCAAACTTTATTTCCTTTTTTATCAGGAAGCGATTGGCCTCGGTTTCATCACTTTCGCGCATAAGCTGGGCTGGTGCAACCGTTTCGGTAAGCGCATAAACCCGCTCAAAGTTTTCGCGGTGGTGGGTCATTACTTCACCCGTAAGCCACAAATAGTAAAGGGCCACGGCACTGTCTTTGCGACCCCGGTAGCTTTCTGTGCGTGTCCGTGTATTCATCTTGAAGTCACGGTTACTCACGGTGCCCCGCTCGAGTAAAATCTCGCGCATTTCTTTAATGGCATCACTGTGTTCATGGGCTATCTTGCGCACTCGAGGATAGGTCTCACGCTGATGGTGCATAACCACGCGCCAGTAAGGCAATTCTTCCATAGGGCGAACCGCAAGCCAGCCGCCCCAGTCAAAAAACTGACGCTCCTGATAGGTGACCTCTTCCCAGAGACCTGGACTGTAGCCCTGCACCCGGCTGTGTAGCTGAATATCGTGACTACGGGCCACCATCTGCAAAGGGTCAAGCTGCAAATACGCCATTTCGCGCATGGCCTGTGCCGTACCTGAAACACCCTGCCAGCGCCTGCCGGGCCACAGGCCCTGCTTACCTAAAATAAACCGCCTGGCAGTAGTATTATCAATGGTTAACACAGCACTACTTTACCTGAAAGAACGCAGGAGTAAAAATCCATTATCAGTACATAGCCTTTTGACGCTGATACACAAAGCTATTTTGCCAAAATCTAGAAGCTCGAGTCTTCCTGGAGCCCTACCAAAGAAGGATGCCAACAAGAAATGAGATCTCTAAACTCAAACATGCATCTAATCCTTATGTCCCTCATAATATTAGGTCTGACTGCCTGTACTCAGGCTCAAAGTTCTCTGAATAAAGGCGAGCGCCAACTATCTCTTGAAATTACCAATGCCAGCAATGATGATTATGGCTATGCTTTTAATCTAGCAAAATCAACTGGGATGCAGCTCACTACGCTGGCACTAATGTGGGATGAACTTGAGCTTAGCCCCGGTAACTTTAGTCCAGAGACCAACTGGCTAAAAATCGCCAATGACTTTTTCCCGGAACAAAATTTGTCTATTACGCTAGTTATTAACCCCATAGATACTAACAGACTGAGATTGCCAAAAGACTTAGAGAACAAAGCCTTTGAGGACCCCATAGTGATTGCACGCTATAAGACGCTCATTGATTATGTCTTTACCCAGATTCCAGACCTGACCCTCTCGAGTTTTTCAGTGGGCAATGAAATTGACGACTATCTGGGTACGAATAAAGAGCGCTGGGCACAGTACAGTCGGTTTTTTGAAGAGGTTTCAGCCTATATCAGAACCAAGCGTGAGGGATTGGTAGTTGGAAGCAAACTGGGGTTTGGCGGGTTGACAGATAGTGCCTATAAGCTTAGTCAAGGCATTATTCAGGCCAGTGATGCGGTGATGCTGACCTATTACCCACTTAAGGAGGATTTTACAGTCAAGAATCCTGATGTGGTTCATGGTGATTTTGCTAAGCTGGTTGAATTATTTCCAAATAAACCCATATATGTGCTCGAGTCTGGCTACCCCAGCAGCGAACTTTTAGGGAGTTCAGAAAGCAAGCAGGCTGCTTTTGTGGATGAAATTTTCAGTGCCTGGGATGAGCAGGCTGCCCACATTAAAGTGCTGGATTTTTTATGGCTTCATGATTTACCACCAGTAGTGGTGGATGATTTGTCAGGCTATTACGGTCTCAATAATGACAAATTTAAAGCCTTTCTAGGCACGTTAGGTTTACGCACCTTTGAAGGGCAGGACAAGAAGGCCTTTCAGACCCTTGTACGAGAAACCAAAGTTCGTGGCTGGTAAGGCTGTATCTGGGTTTTACTGGTATTTTTACTCAGCTGTCAAGCTCAAAAATAAGTGAAACAGTTGCAATGATTCAAGCATTCTGAACAGGTATGGATTGGCTGGTTTAGGTTTTGCGGCAAGTGGCCCTTCAGTGCTTGTTAAAGCTGGAGATTAGTATCTTTATTCCACTGATAGGATAACCGTGGGGCAATGATTGTTGGGAAACCCGGTAGGTCTTTCTAGATGCTGGCATTGTCAGGCTAGCGTTCTATTTCACGCAGCATAGCCGACCCTGTATGTTATGAGTTTCCCCTTCAAGCAACCAGTTGTGTCTGACTTTAGTGCATTGAGTGCAGGCCTATTTTATTGCCCTCAGTATCTTCAAAAAAAGCCATAAAGCCATTCTCGCCAATACTTGTTTTAGGCTGGAGAATCTTACCGCCTGCAGCTTCTACTCGGTTAAGCACCTTGGCTAAGTCTTCGCCGCCATTTAAATAGACTAGGCTACCTGTCTTACTCGGGGTATACCCTTCTCCCTGTAACAGTGCGCCGTCAACACCCCCTTGACTGGGAAACATAGCCATATGATAGCCCGGCATAGCGGGGTCGGCTTTTAAGGTAATGCCAAAGATTTGCCCATAAAATTGAGTAGCCCTGGTCATATCTGTTACAGGAATTTCAAACCAGTTTATTCTGCTCACTTTTCTCTCCTTTTCGTGATTATTCTTCTACTTCGGCAATCAATTTAAAGAACGTTTTAAATTTACTTTGACTTCATTTTTGGCTCGAGCCACATAAACTCTTATAACTGTCTTAGCAAGAGCCCGCAAAGCTTTCTTCAAGACTTATCTCTGCTTCGGGAGCTATACGGTTAGCCAGATGTCTTAAGACAAGGGCGGCTCGAGTCCTCCACCCAGGACGAATCGTGGCGATAAGCTGATAATGCCGGGCCTGTTTTTCCAGATCTTTTTGCCGCTCCTTTGCCAAACGTAAACCGATGACTTCGTTTTGACCAAACACACAAGCCTCCTTGCTACTATCACGAAAAAATTCCCACAAGCTGCTTTATGAAAGCTCACTCAAGCACCCTTAATAAATATGTCACGTGACACTTATATTATATACTAGTAAGTTATTTAAGGCAAGGCTCCCATACACCCTTTGGTCGCTAAATAGGAGCAGTTCTCAAAGAAAAAACCCGCACGTCATGCATGCGGGTTAAGAGGACAAAATGAAGCGCTATCCTTTTAATAAATACTTTCTAGCTCCCAAACTGACAGGGTCTCTATATGACTCTCACCAGCTTCAGACTCGAGGCTAATCTTTATGCCTGAATCCTCCTGCAGATAAACCCGGCTGCTCATAGAGTACTGGTGATCAAAAATCAGCTCAATTACGGAGTGATCAAAGTAAAGATGAAGATCATAGGCCTCAGCCGATTTAAAATTGACATGGTGAATACCTTCAAAATGACTGCTCAAAAAGGCTGCTTGCGTTTTGTCGAGACTAAGGCTTAAGCTTTGCCAGTCAAGCGTCAAACGAATAGTTTCCCCCTGCTCGGTTTCAAATACGAGGGTACTGCGGGTAGCTTCAGACTTGCCAATCCGCATAACAAGCTCAAATTGTTGGGGTACGATTACCAGCTCGAGCCTTTCCAAGTGCTGGTTTTCCCAGCTATGTTGCCTTGCCCTTAGTAGCTGCAAGTCTTCTACAAACGCCTGCTCGAGGTTTCCCCGATTATCCAGACTTAAGGCCCTTGGCAAAGACATGACTCCTGACCAACCGGCCTCAAGTTGCTCTTCTTGAGAACGCTGCTCCTGTAACCAGCCCCAAATAAGCCGTCTACCCCGGTCATCATCTATGGCTAAGGGCGCATAAAAGCACTGCATGCCCCAGTCAAAGCGTTGCCGCGATTCGGGGTAAAAGCGCTTATCATGATAGGTGCCAATAAAGGCTACCGGATACATAAGAACATGGTCATGCCAGCGCGAAATAATCAGCACATGTTTGTTGCCCAGAGCAAAAAAGTTAGGGCATTCCCAGATTTTGCCCATGTCTTCACAGAGGGCTCGAGCTTCGCTATCTACCAGCGGGTGTAAAAACGTCCAGTGATATAAATCTTGTGACTGATACAGCAGCACTTCCCCTTGACCAGCAACAGATGTACCAATCACCTGATACCAATTATCACCCTCTCGCCAGACATAGGGGTCACGGTAATCATTATGATTACCAATCACATCTTTGGGTGGACTCACTATAGGGTTTTGCGGGTCTTTTTGCCACTTGAGCAGCTCGGTATCTCCGGTAGCCACACAGGTTGCCTGAACTCCGTCTTTTACTCCTGTATAAAAAATGGTTGCTGTACCCTCATGGTTGACCATAGAGCCTGACCAGCAGCCGCCATTGTCAGCAGGTTCCATATCTGGTGTCAGCGCTACAGGCAAATCTTGCCAGTGAACCAGATCTTCGCTGACCGCATGTCCCCAGTAAGGCGGTCCCCATTTGGCCTCGTGAGGGTTGTGCTGGTAAAACATATGGTACTTGCCCTGCCACTGAATAATGCCGTTGGGGTCATTCATCCAGCCCTGCGGGGCTAAGAAGTGAAACTGCGGGCGCTGGTGATCGTGAGCCAGTGCTTCCCTTTTTTCTTTAAGTGACGTATCTACGCTGATTGTTTTCATGTTTACATCCTGTACCAAAATAACTTTTTTATAAAGGTAGGCAGGGAAAGTAGGTGAGAGATTCCCTGCCCCGAACCTGAGAAGAAAGCTTAGGGAGTCATTTCAAATTTGCTGCTAAGGTCGACTTCCAAGCGACCATCGCTAAGCTGTGTCACAGGAAAAGGGTCTGTGAGACTGCCTATAAATTTGCCCTCTGGGCTGTAGTTTTCAAAGGCCATAAAAACTAGGTTTCCTCTGGGGTCGTAAAGAAACTTGCCCGAGTAAAGGCTACCAGACGTATCTGCCAGCATGAACTTATCTTGCATAAGTTTATAAGGACCGGTTAGCTTGTCAGCCCGCAGATAGTGCATGCCTGTTTCAGGCTTACTACGCTCGAGCCTTGTCTTGGAAAACTTGTCATGAGTGACGGCAAAAAGCAAATAATAGCCACCCTTGAGTCGGCTCACCTGGGGAACTTCGAGATAGGCAAAATCTCCACCAGGGCTAACAGGGGGCCTTACTTGCCAGCTAAGCAAATCTTTGCTTGTGGCATGCCCTATCACGCCTCGAGCATCTGCTGGGCCTTCATTTGCCCTTGCCGTAATAAAAGCATGAAATAGCCCTGTTTCATCCTGACAGACAAAAGGGTCACGCCAGGCTTCATCAAGCCAGATAGTGAGATCAAGTTTTTCGTACCACCGAGGGTCAGCTTCTATGACGGGGGGGCCATATTTTTGCCAATCAAGCAGGTTGCCAGAGGTTGCCAGAAAGATACGCTGAATAAGCCCTTTTTCTTGCAGGCTCGAGCCTGTGTAAAACATGTACCAGAGACCCTCATACTTAAGGATGCTCCCTGTCCAGGTGGTGTAGTTATCCAGGGCATCCAATGCTGGGTCACTTGGTTTAAGAGCATCGGCTAAAACCGTCCAGGTTTTAAGGTCTTGTGATACCGCATGACCTATAGATACATTAAAGTGTCGCTGAGATTCATGTTCAAGACTTTTGGGTGCCTGCAGATAAAAAACATGATAGTCAGCGCCGTCTCGAGCAAACCAGAAGTCCCAGAGCCATTTGTCGGATAAGCTTAAAGCCACGCTCGAGCCTTTCTAACCCTTGACCCCAGAAGAGGCAATACTCTCAATAAAGGCACGCTGTAAAAAGAGGTAAAAAACAAGTACAGGAATGGTAATAAACGATAGATAGGCCATGATTTCTCCCCAGGCAACATTAAGTTGAAAAAAATACTGTACCCCTACCATGACCGGACGAAACTCTTCTTTTTGTGAGGTCATCAGGGGCCACAAATACTGGTTATACATGGCTAAAAACTTAAGGATGGCAGCTGTGGCAAAAACAGGGCCCGAAATCGGGACAATAACTCTGCGGTAAATTTGCAACCAGCTTGCACCATCAATACGGGCTGCTTCAATAATTTCTCTGGGCAAATCTCTAAAGTATTGGGTAAAGAGGAAAATGGTGAAGGCATCGGCGATAAAAGGAACAATCTGCACATGGTAGGTATCTAGCCAACCCATCTTGAAACCTTCGCGTCCGATCATGGGTAGTTCGTTGACAATTAGCAGAAGCGGTACCGAAATAGTATCAAAGGGAATAATGAGTGTAGCGACAATCACCGCAAGCACAATATTTTTCCCGGGCCATTTCAAAATACCAAAAGCAAATCCTGCCAAAGAGCAAAGTACCAAAGTAAAGGCAAGGGTGACTGCAGTGACAAAGACTGAGTTAAACATGAACCTTGCCAGAGGAACTCGCCTAAAAGCTGCCAGATAATTATCAAAAGAGATATCACCATAGGGAACAAAAGCCCGTAAAGAACCACTATCCCTTAAAAGTTGCAAATCAGGTTTCAGAGAGGAAACCAGCATAAAAATAAGAGGAAAAATAAAAATAAGCGCAACTATAAGCAAAAGGGCGTAGCGCAACACGATATAGACCCAGTAGTTGCGACCCCTAACGGTTTTTGTTTTCATGCCACCCGCCATTAACGTGTCCGCCTTTCTCTGGTTACATAGGCCTGAAAGATTGAGATGCTAATAACAATCAAAAACAAAAGAACAGAAATGGCTGAGCCACCTGCGATGTCTTGTTTTTGAAAGCCCCGTACATAAGCCTGATACACCAGTGACTGAGTGGAATCAAGCGGACCACCACTGGTCATGACATCAACCTGAATAAAAAGCCCAAAGGCTTGCATGGTAATAATAATCAAAATAAAGACAGCGGTATTGCGCAGGCCGGGCCAGGTGACATGACGAAATTTCTGCCAGCCATTGGCCCCTTCTGTAGAAGCAGCCTCATAGAGCACGCCAGGAATGGTTTGTAAGCCTGCTAGCCAGATAATCATATGAAAGCCTACGGCCTGCCAGACTGACATGGCAATAAGAGCTCCCATGGCTAAGGATGGATTGCCCAGCCAATCCTGGGGCTCAAAACGACCAATGCTTATGAAGCTAAGAAGCGAATTTAAAAGACCATTGTTACCATCATAGATAAAGCGCCAGAGCATGGCGATAACCACCATCGAGATAACCACTGGCATAAAATAAATTGTCCTAAAGATATTAATTCCTGGTAATCGCTGATTGATAAGGAGTGCTAAAAGCAAGGCAAGCCCACCCTGCAAAGGTGCAACCACCAGCACAAAGAAAATAGTATTAAACAAGGCTTTAATAAAAACCACATCATTAACCAGCAGATAAAGTCTTTTTTTACCGACCTGCCAAGAAGTGTATTCGCGTAGACCATCGAGCTGAGGGTAGTCAGGATTATCACGGGTAAAGGTGCGCAGGCGTGGATAGCTGTAATTTCCCTCTTCATTTAAAACAGGGTTTCCAGTGGCATCTGAAACTGGATCAAGGCTAAAAAAGCGCATGTTAAGCATACGCTGGTAGTTGCGCAACCCCACAAATTCTGTAGGGTTTGGAGATATGAGACGCTGATTGGTAAAAGAAAAATAAATGGCAAAGAAAAAAGGCGCGATCACAAAAACCGTAAGCAAAACAATGACAGGAGCAGCCATTAGCCAACCTGCTATGGCTTCTTGCCGTTTTTGTAAAGAGCGGGGTCTAGCTGGTCTGCTTGTTAATGCGTTCTGCATAGGCTCGAGCCTCCTTAGCTTTTATTAAACTAATCTGTGATTGATTTTCTCTAGCTGTAGGTGGGACTTAGACCCACCTACAAGTCATGTTTGTTTAGAAACCGTAACCGCTATTGTTTTCGATATCAGCGTTAATTTCATCAACGGCAGCATCAAGGGTATCTTGAACATCTGCACCATTAGCAATGTCAGCAAGCGCTTTCTCAAACACCAGTGCCATGACAACATAACCGGGTGTTGGTGGACGAATCAGAGCTTGGGCTTCACTTAGCTCAAAGAAAACCTCTAAAGGCCCACCTTCCGAATAGTTTTCGGTCATTGCAGCGGCACTTGCAGTTGCTGGAATCAGCCCAATGCCTTCAGTAAAGGCTGCCAGGTATTTGTCCTGAAGGGCGAATTCGATAAAAGCATTAGCACCATCTGCATGTTCACTATTTGCTGAAACCCCAAATTGCCAAGAAGCCGCACCAATGGTTGACCCATTGCCAAAATCAGGTGCAGGTAAAAACAGCAGCTCGTCACCAAAAGCCTCGAGCGCAGCTAAAGCAGCCCAATTACCATTCCACTGAAGGGCATATTTGCCGTCAATAAAGCCCGTGTCACGGTCAGCACCATCTTGTGACGTACCAGGAACCAGACCACGATCAAACAAGCTTTGCCACCAGTTGCCAAAGGCAACCGCTTCTTCACCATTTAAGAAACCTTCAGCAGTTGCGTAGCTCGAGCGGTCAATCAGATCGCCACCAAAGCTTTGCAAGAGAGGAGAAAAAGCGTAAGGATACCATTCACCTGTCCAGGCCATACCCAGATCAAGAGCATAATCAAACTCACCTGTTGCTTGCAGGGTTTCTAGAGCAGCATCAAATTCTTCAAAACTCCAGGGTTCTTCAAGGCTAGGAATACGGATGTTGTTTGCTTCCAAAACGGATCTGCGAGCAAACATAGCAACAGCAGCGTCCCACAGCCCTACTGAGTAAACCTCACCGTCCCACATGCCAATAGCACCTGGCAAAAAGCCCTCAAGACTGGCTTCACTCAGATTAAGGGGTTGCATATACCCTGACCATGCCCAGTTAGGCATTACAGGACCGTCGACATCAATGATGTCAGGCAGAGTGCCAGACAGGGCCGCCGCAACAATAGACTCATTGTAGGCCTGCTGTGGAAATTCTTCCAAGACGACTTGCCAATCACTTTGAGAAGCGTTGAAGTCATCGATAATACCGACAAGAATATCGCGTTCAACTTGGTTACCCGCACCGTGATACCAGAGACTGAGTTCGGTTTGGGCACTGACCATACCAAACGACACAAAAACAACGACAAGGGCCATTAATCTTTTCACTTTTCCTCCTAAAATTTATTGCAGAATTGGCTAATAATGCTTACATCTAAAGAATTGTAGCGCCTGTTCAGTTTCCCTCCTTTCGTTCTTAGCAGCAAATTGGAATGGATTCCAATTTAAAAAAGAAATCATGCCTTTAGCCCAATTGACGCCCTTTTTACCAGAGGGCAAGAAACTAGCTCTTGAATGTTTGTCGTACTCCCAGATAGTAAATAATCAATAGCCCATTGACCCATTTCATAATGGGGTAGGGCAATGGTTGATAAAGCTGGGTTTAAGTAAGCTGCAATAATCTCCTGGTTATCAAAACCGATAATAGAGATATCTTCAGGAATGCTTAAACCCTGTTCTTTGAGTGCGTCATAAACACCCATTGCAATGCGGTCAGTACCACAAAATAAGGCTGTAGGTGGGTCTGCCAAGGCGATGAGCTCGAGTGCACACTGGGCGCCACTTAGGGCATTACCATCACTTTCGCACATTAAGGTCGGGTCAAAATCAATATGAGCATCACTAAGTGCCTGCTTATAGCCTTCAAAACGCAGGCGAGGTGCCGGATAAACAATATCTAAACGGTCATTGGCGATGTGCCCAATGCGTTTATGACCATGACGAATCAGGGTTTGGGTGGCAAGTTTAGCCCCTTGAACCTCATCTGGCACCACCGAAGGGAAATGGCTATGGGGATCAAAACAATCAACTAAAACCGTTGGAATTTGCTGAAAGCTATCGGGCAGATTCACTTCCTGGTGAAACATGGCCGCGTAAACAATGCCCTCTACTTCACGCTCGAGCATGCTTTCTAACGCACGTTCTCTAAGTTTAGGGTCATTATCAGCATCTATAACAAGCAAGAGTTTGCCTTGATTCCAGGCAGCATCTTGCGCACCTTTAATCAGATGGACAGCGTACGGCGTAGTGGCCACCGCGTCAGCAATAAAACCGATCGTTTGAGATTTTTGGGTTCTTAAACTACGTGCTGCAAAACTGGGCTGGTAGCCCAGACGTTCAATCACACTTTGTACATGCTCGCGAGTAGAGTCCTTGACATTAGGGTCATCATTTAAGACTCGAGACACTGTACCTACGCCAACTTTGGCGGCACGCGCAATGTCTTGTATGGTGTAACGTCTCGAGTCCACTCATTTCCTCTATTCAATTTGGAATCGATTCCAATATTAGACTGTTTTTCTTTTTCTGTCAATACTTTGTAACAAACTTACAACGACGGCATTTTTTTGCTACTCAGCTATCCGCTGCGAGAACGCTGTCCCACCCACACCCAGATAGCTCTTGACCGTCTCTTCATCAGCTAAAATTTGCGAACTCGAGCCTTCAAAGGCCAGCTTGCCTTCGCGCAGCACGTAGGCGTAGTCACACCAGCGAAGTAGGCTACGGGCGTTTTGCTCAACGACCACCAGCGTGATGCCACTTTCACACAAACGCCGTAAAAGCTTAAAGATTTCGATAACAAATAGGGGGGATAAACCTGCACTTGGTTCATCCAGTAGCATAATCTGAGGTTTACCCAGCCATGCCAGGGCAATCGCCAGCATTTGCCGCTCTCCCCCGCTCATAAGACCGGCGCTTTGCTGCTGCCGCTCTGCCAGAATCGGAAACAGCGCATAGGCGTCTTGCAAGGCCCGGTGCGCTTTTGGGCGCCTGAGATGACGTACCGCAAGCAAAAGATTATCGCGTACAGTCATGGTGGCGAAAATATTCTGGCGCTGCGGCACATAGGCCAGTCCCCGTTTGCAAATATTTTCGGTTGCTACCCCAACCAGCTCCTGCCCACTTATCTTAATAGAGCCTGAAAAAATATCTGTCAGGCCAAAGATAGATTTGACCAGCGTACTTTTACCGCTGCCATTTGGGCCAAGAATGCCCAAATATTGCCCCTTTTCTACTTTCAGGCTCAAGTCGTGCAAGATGGTCAATTTGCCATAACCAGCAGTCAGTTTGTCAATCGTTAAGAGGTTCATTTATTCCCCAAAATATATTTCGCGCACAGCGCTATTGGCAGAAATTTCAGCAGGACTACCCTCAGTTAGAACCTGCCCCATATGCATCACATAAAGGCTATCAACAAAGTCAAAAAGAATCTCTAATCGGTGCTCAACAATAAGAAACGTCAAGCCCAGGTTTTCCCGCATCTGGGCTATATTTTCAAAAATGGTATAGGCCAGTTTGGGCGCCACGCCCGCGGTAGGTTCGTCCAGCAAAAGTAATTTTGGGTTTCCCATAAGGCTGCGGCCCAGCTCGAGCAACTTCATCTGCCCCCCGGAAAGGTCCGAAGCTAGCGCGTCATAGTGCTTGCGAATGAGTAGCTGCTCTAAGAGCCTACTGGACTCGAGTGCTGCTGCTGCTTCCTGCTTACGCCAGAGATGGTGAAACGGTGCTCGCCAGGGTTTTTCCCCTTGCTGCTGTTTAACCGGTAAAAGACTATTATCCAAAACCGTCATTTTGAAAAACAGCGAAGGGTCCTGAAAACTTCGTACCAGACCTAGCCCAAAAATCTCATCGGTTGAGCGTTTACTTATCTCTTCACCCTCAAACAAAATCCTGCCACTGTCCGCAGGATTAAGTGCAGAAATGACATTGAGCAAGGTTGACTTGCCACTGCCATTGGGGCCAATCAGGCCGATAATTTTGCCTTTCGGAATTTCCAGGGAAACATCATGAACTGCCCTGAGGTTGCCAAAGGACTTGGTCACATGCTCGAGCGTTAAAAGGCTCATTTTTGTGCCTGCGTTTTTAAGAGGCTATGCGCCTCGGTGGTGAGGGGTTTTTCTGGCAGGAGCCCTTGCGGGCGGTAACGCAACATAAGCAAAATAATCAGACCAAATAAGATAAAACGAATATAGGTGAACTCGAGCTGAAAGCCTATCTGGTCTAGTTGAATGGCAGCAATAGCGGTTACTCTGTCAAGCACCGTAATGATAAAGGCCCCCAGCAAAGCACCACGATTATTGCCAATGCCACCAATCACCACCATCACCCAGACATCCAGCGTTAGCGCTACCACATAATCGTTGGCACTGGCAAAGCCCAGGTTAACCACAAACAACACCCCCGAAACAGCCGCTATTGCCGAACCAATCACCATGATTTGCGCCCTTGTCCGGGTGATGCGTTTGCCCAGACTCTGAGCCACCCGCTCATTCTCACGCATAGCTTTTAACAGACGCCCATAAGGTGAATGAATCAGGCGCTCACTAAAGATAAAAACAAGGGCAACCAAAGCCAATATCACCAGAGCAAACAAAAAGGAAGCCAGCTTCGGATTGCCAAGGGCAACAAAGGGCTGGGAAAGCCCTGAAATGCCGTTATGTGCACAAATAATGGGTTCATACCCTCTTACCAGGATGCGCACAATCTCGCTGCCGACAAGGAGCACCAGCGCCAGATACCACTCTTCTTTTAGACGTAAAGCTGGATAAGACGCCAGATAGCCAATCAGCCCCCCAATTACAGCAGCAATCACCAGGGTCAGTAGAAAATTAAGCAGCCCAATCCCCATCGCCTCACGAATAATACCCGTACGTAGTTGCAGGGCATCGGTCAAGTTTGCGCCACAAGGATAGATGGGGGTTTTTCCAGCCAGTAAGGGAAGCAAATAGGTATATGTTAAGGCAGCCGTATAAGCACCCACAGAAACAAAAAGTGCCTTGCCAAAATTGGGAATGCCTGCCACTCCGTACTCGAGGTTTAGACTTAATGCCATGAGAGCTGAAATGCCAAAAAAGGTTAACAGGGCAATACCTGTAGACAAAAAATCTATCGTCACGGATTCGTCTGCCTGCGAATAGCACGGGTGCGAAACCCATCCATAAAACCCGTCAACCCCTGAGGGCGAAAGAGTAATACCAAAATAATGATGATAAAGGGAATCGCTGGTTTAAAACTAAAATCCAGCCCCAGATAATGATTCAAAAGCTGCATCACAAAATTCTCGGAAAGCCCCACAACGTAGGCACCCAGAATGGTTCCGACAAAACTGGTCATACCCCCCAATACGGTTGCGGCAAAGACTGAGAGAATCGCCAGCCAGCCCGTCAGCGGATTAATCGAGGTGTAAATGCCCCAGAGTGCGCCAGCCACCCCCGCCAGTCCGCCCGCCAGTATCCAGGTAAAATAATAAACTCGCTCTACCTGTACACCCTGAACCCGGGCCAGTGCCCGGTTATCTGCCAGCGCACGCATTTCCCGACCCAGATTGGTGTAATTAAGTAGCAGACTTAACAAAATAATCAGGATGAGTGAGGTGGGCACCACCCAGAAAAAAATATTGGTAAGAATCATGGTTTTGCTCTGATACCAGATTTCTAAAGGGATTTTGATACGTTTATCAAAAAAGTCAAAACGGTCTACCAGCAAAAACAAGACATAGCGCAAAATAAGCCCCAGAGCAAAAGAGGCCAAAATCATGGTGTAAATGGAGGGTTTGCGGCGCTCGAGTGGCTTATAAACCGCCTTATAAGACAAAACAGCCACCGCTGCCGTGACAATAAAACAAAGTACCAGCATGGCTAAGAGGTTATTAAGGCCCCAAAAAGACGCTACCAAAGCCACATAAGCACCCAACGTAATCAGTTCTGCGTGGGCAAAATTAGGTAACTTGACTACCGCGAGCGTCAGGGTCAAACCTAATGCCATAAGCGCATAAAGGCTACCTACTTGTAAAGAGCGCACCAAAGAATCAATAAGGAGGACGGTAGGCACTAGCTAGAAACCCCTTCGATTTTAAGACGAGAAATCCCCTCTACCTCCCCTTCTATAAAGGGGAGGATAATAGTTTCCCCCTTTAAAAAAGGGGGACTGAGGGGGATTTCTTCAGCGTAATACATAGAGAATAGGCTTTAGCAGCCTGCTTATTCGCTAAAAACAACCTTGCCATCGGCACCATTGTAGGTACCAATTTGTACAAACTCCGAGCCTTCATCATTTAGCTGATAAATACCGTAGTTAGCAATCGCCTGGTCACCATTGGCGTCAAGATGGGTTTGAACCTGCGTACCAATATAGTGGCTCGAGATAAAAGGAACGGCTGCCTTAATGCCCTGGCCCTTATTGCCAGCAAAGATCATCGAAAGCATGGCAACATTGGCAGTGTCATAGGCGTAGTTGGTAAAGGGGCCGGGTTCTTCGCCGTATTTGGCAACATAAGCATCCATAAAAGGTTGCGTATTGGGGTTTGGCGTATCAGCAAACGATACTGAGGTTAAGCCCACACTGGCCAGGAAGCTGGCGTGGCTGCTATCTTCTAAGATGTCTGGGTTGACCAAGTTTTCAATACCTAACCAGTCAACGCTACCCATAACGGGATTGACCACAGCTTGCTGCAAGAGTTTTTGTGCGTCACCTAGGAAACAAACACAAAAGAATGCGGTTTCGCCTTCTCCAGATAAACGAGCAATTTCAGCACTGACTTTGGCAGCCTCACCGGTTAAATCGGCTGGTTCAGGCGCATAGTTTACCGTGACGATTTCACCGCCACCACCCGCAGTAAAAGCATCTGAAAAGATTTTGACCATACCGTTACCAAAGGGGTCGTCAAGCGACAAGATGACCATATTCTCATAGCCTCTTGCTAATGCGATATCACTAAATGCTTGCCCGGCAAAGGTGTCAGGTGGGTACATAACTCTGAAGATATAGTCATCTGGAATAGCACCTGCTTCACCACTCGAGGCTGGCGCAAAGATAACCACTTTGTTTTCATCGGCAAATTGTTTCGCCCC
>JAGQHN010000038.1:35455-41224 GCA_020431825.1 Trueperaceae bacterium
AGCTTCCAGCTCTGCGTTCATCTGCTCCACGGCTAACTCAACCCCATTGCGAAAACCAACACCAAAGGAACCAAGAGAACCTGTAAAGGGCAACACGACACCCAAAGTGTATTCTTCCTGAGCAAAGACTTGACCTGCAAAAAGGGCAAGTACCAAAGTAAATCCTAATAGCCTTTTTTTCATCCTTACCTCCTAGATTTGACCCTATATACGGTGATCTTGTTCTAGCCTAAATTGCGTCTTACCCACCAGCTTTGTATCAAAGGGTGCGGATAATAGCCAAAGTTCGAACTCGAGTCATCACGTGCTGAAAATCATAACAACTTTCCGTCTCGAATGGCTAGAAAGGTTCAAGCTCTAAAAAAGTCTTTGTCTTCTTCTCGCAGGTATTTTTGGGCTTCCTTGGAATTTAGCGTAATGCCCAGCCCCGGTCTGTCCCAGACCTCTATAAAACTGTCTTTGACAATCGGATTAGGCAAGCCTTCGACAATGTCATACCACCACTCCGGCGTTGCCGTTGGGTACTCAAAGGCAATATAGTTTTGACCCAGCGTGGCTGAAACCTGTACCAGAGCAGCTAACCCAATAAGTCCATCGGCAGTGCCGTGCGGTGCCATCAGGATACCGTGCAGGTCAGCGTATTCGCTCACCCATTTGAGTTCGGCTATGCCCCCAATATCCAGAGGATCTGGCCCAATAATGTTAACCGCATTGGTTTCAATCAGCTCGCGGAAGTTTTGCCGCAGGTAAATTTGCTCACCTGTATGAATAGGCGTGCTGGTTTGCCGGGTAACTTCGCGGTACTGATCGGCCATGACATAAGGGGTGTAATCGCCTGTAAGTAAATCCTCGAGCCAGGCAATATTCATTCCTTCAACGGCCTTGGCCAAACGCAGCGCATCGGGAATGACAAAGCCCGGGCCACAGTCGAGCGCCAGACCAACCTCATCGCCCAAAATTTCTTTCATCGCCTCAATGCAGCGCAGGGTGTGCTTAAAACCCTTTTCAGTCATCAGGCCCCGGTTTGGGTGACGACCTCCGGGCTGCACTTCACCGTAAAAATAATTATCGACATGGCTCGGTGTTGGGCTGTGAAAGGCAATAGCTTGTTTTATAAGACTAAAGCCTTCTTTAGCCTCTTTCATTTTGGCAACATTTTCAGCAAAATGCTCAGGGTCGTAGCCATTCATAGGAAAGCGCACGCCACCGTTATAAACGCGCACCTTGTCACGCACTTTGCCGCCTAAAAGTTTGTAAATGGGTAAGCCTGCAGCTTTGCCAGCAATATCCCAGAGGGCAACCTCTATGGCACTTACCGCGGCGCCCCATGGTTTGAAACTGGCCATACGGCGTATGCGCATCATGACGCGCTCGACATTGGTGGGGTCTTCGCCCAGAATCATATCGCGGTAAAAAAGGACGTGGGGTTTGAGAAAAGGCTTAAACCATTCGGCCTGCCCGTAGCCGTCAATGCCTTCATCGGTCGTTATACGTACAACCGGGTAATTGCCTATAAGCGCACATTTTAAGTCGGTAATTTTCATGCCTGACTCCTGCCTGTTGCTTTGTGTTTGGCTTAGCATATCCTGCTGCCTACTAGGCTATGGGTCTGAGGCAGACAGTCTCAAAAGTTCAAAGCAACCTATATCGTATATGGTTTAATAAAGCACCGAATAGGCTGATTTAAGGAGAAAGACATGACTTACTTCCATCAACTTGCCAAAGATGCTGGACTTGTTGAATTAAAAGAGGATGCCTGCAACCTGCTTGGCTTTGCCAAACTGAATCTGGCTGCTGGTGAAAGCTATGAGGCTGAAGTCGCTGCAAACCGTGAAATCATGCTGGTCATGCTGTCTGGAAAGGCAGATGTAGTTGTAAATGGCAGGAGTTTTGAAAATGTCGGGGGTCGCCCCACTGTTTTTGCAGGCAATGCCCATAGTGTCTACTTGCCCAAAAGCTCGAGCTACACTATCACTGCCAAGACCAGGTGCGAAATTGCCTTACCTTCTGCACCTTCGACACTCAGCACTGAAGCCTATGAAATCAAACCTAGCGAGGTACAAACAGGTACCTGGGGAACCCTAAACTTTACCCGCTATTTTCGCCAGATTGCCGTTGAAGGCGATAGTCATGCGGTCTCGAGCCTGATTATCGGTGAAACCATTACCCCCAGCGGTAACTGGAGCACCTTCCCACCCCACAAACACGAAGTCGAGGAAAATGGCGAAGCCTTTCATGAAGAGATGTACTACTTTAGAAACGCCTCTCCAGACGGCTACGGGCTAGCCCAGCACTACAGCCCTGAACGTGGTTATGACAACACTTACCGCGTCACCGACGACAGCCTCTTGAGTATGCCCCACGGCTATCATACTTACGCCGCCGCACCGGGAAGTGCCAGTTATTACCTCTGGTTTTTGGCAGGCAATGGGCGGACACAAGGCGTCAGTTTTGACCCGAGATCTGGCTGGGTACAAAAAATGGTGGGGATTGTTTAGGTGCCAGATTTAAGTGCTTTTTCGCTTGAAGGCAAAGTTGCGCTTGTTACGGGAGGGGCGACAGGTATTGGTCAGGCAATTGCCCTAGAAATGGCAAGGGCTGGCGCCGATATTGCCGTAACTGAAAATCGACATTCAGCAACTGAAACGGTTCAAGCTGTTAAAGCGTTAGGGAAGGAAGGTAAAGCCTATTCTCTTAATCTTGAAACGTTAACACCTGAAAGCGCATCTGAGTTTTTGGATAGGCTCGAGCAAGACCTCGGCCCACTTAACATTCTGGTAAATAACGCAGGCATGATCTACCGGGAAGATGCCACAGAGCATGACTTTGCCGCCTGGCAGCAGATTTTAAACGTGAATATTAATGCGACGTGGTTACTCTCGCAGGCAGCTGGCAAACGCATGATGGAGCGCTCGAGTGGCAAGATTATCAACATTGCTTCACTGTTAAGTTTTCAAGGAGGCATTCGCGTACCAGCCTATACTTCATCGAAACACGCAGTAGCTGGTTTAACCAAGGCGCTTGCTAACGAATGGGCCAGTCAGGGCATTCAGGTAAATGCCATTGCCCCAGGTTATATTGCTACCAATAACACAGAAGCTTTACGCAGTGACCCGGAGCGAAGTCGCCAGATTTTAGAACGGATTCCCTCAGGTCGCTGGGGTAATCCCAAAGATATTGCCGGAGCAGCAGTGTTTCTGGCCTCGAGTGCTGCAAATTACATCACCGGGCACATTCTGGCGGTGGATGGTGGCTGGCTGGCACGATAGCTGAAGGTGTCTGATTTTCTGTGCATAGGGAAGGGCGAGCCCCGACAGCACAGTCATTCCTTAAATAATCGGGTACACCGTCATCTCATGACCGGTAGCGATCAAACTCGAGCTCTGAAAAACCTATTTGCAAACGCCAGGTATTGATAAAGCGTTGCGTGGTCTGACTAAGCCATAAACTATCGTTTGCCAGAGCACGCAGATAAAGTTTATCTGGTTCAAAAGCTTCAGACACAAACACATTCTCCTCTTTACGGATGGCCCTGATGGGTTCAGGTTTTGTCGTTTCAGGTAGGCGGTCCCAAACCCACAAGCCTGTTGCCAGATAGCTGTGTGCGTCACTTAAACCAAGCCGAGCCGAGTCAGCATCAAGCTCGAGCGCATCGGCGTATAGCAGTTTGCCTGTCTGCCGAACTTTAATCTGACTGGAGAGCTTACGAAACAGAAAGCGCTCATGAAAAGCAATGCGGCCCATGGCCCAGCTTTCCAGCAGGGCAAATTTGGCCCCCGTAGCCAGATCAACTGCCACCCGGTTTTTAAACTGTGTATCTTTAAAGGGAATGCTCAAGCCCGGATAGTACTCGAGCTCTGCGCCGCTTTCAAGTTCTATATGAATCACCTGGCAGGCCGAACGCCCCTCGGGCATACTGTGCAGTTTGCTGGCCGACTGATTTACAATGACTACTTTTGCGCCTGAAGCCAGCTTGATATAAAGTTTGTAGAGATCACCCGCCATAATACCCGGGCCGACATTCAAAATCTGTAGCAGAACCCGACCCGACTCGAGTTCAAAAGGACGCAGTACTTTCAGTGCTCCCTGACCAAACTGCTCAGCCAGCACTGTCTTGCCCTCACGAGCTTTAAACAGAAGCTCGAGGCGGGTCACAACTTTTCACCTAAATCAACCTTCAGCTCGCCACATCCTCAAATAGAACGTCATGACGTATCCAGCTGATAACCCTGTCTAAGCCTTCCCCTACTTTTAAATTGGTAAAGACCTGCGGTTTTTCCCCTCGCTGGGTCTTGGCATCACGTTCCATTACAGCCAAATCAGCACCCACCAGGGGCGCCAGATCTATTTTATTGATAACCAGCAAATCACTGCGCGTGACCCCAGGTCCCCCCTTACGGGGTACTTTATCGCCACCAGAAACATCTATGACATAGATGCTTACATCAACCAGTTCTGGACTAAACGAGGCTGACAGGTTATCGCCACCTGATTCCAGGAAAAGAATGTCCAGCTCAGGAAACGCCTCAATCATTTCATCTACCGCTTCCTGATTAATGCTGGTATCTTCCCGAATGGCGGTGTGAGGGCAACCGCCTGTCTGCACCCCTCTGATGCGCTCTTGAGATAGCGCGCCTGCTCGAGTCAAAAACTCGGCATCTTCGTAGGTATAAATATCATTGGTGATAACGGCTAACTGATAGTGGTCACGCATGGCTTTGCAAAGCTTATCCAGCAGAGCGGTTTTGCCTGACCCAACCGGGCCACCAATGCCAATTTTTACGGGTTTCATAGACCTCCTGGTTATGACTGAAACAGTCGAGTATACAAATGGGCTTGTTGCTGCGCCCTGATATCAAGTGCCGGTGTTGCTGCGTACAAGTTTGCTCTGGGGTCAGCCAGAACGTCGGCAACCACTTCGGCAATGCTCTCTTGCAAACCCAGCAAGATTTCCTGAGCTTGCTCAGGGCTAAGGGGCATACAGCGCGTCGCTGCCGTTAATTGCGAAAGCAGGCTTGATTGGGCAAAAGCCAGCAGTAAAGGCTCGAGTTCAATCTGCAAGTTTCGCGCCACTTTTCCCAGCACAACTGCCTGATGGGGCATATCCAGAAACTTATCCACAGCCTGTGGATAAATCCTGTGAATCAGGGTTTGAAAACGCTTGCCCAACTTCAGGCTGGTCTCTCTTAACCCTTTTACGGGTTTCCAGGCCGTCAACTCTTCGCAAAGCAAATAAAGGGCATCATCAGAGTCTGCCCTATAAGCTAAAGCGCAGGCGGCCAGATCGAGTCTGCCAAAGCCACAAGCCAAATTTACCGCTAACAACTCTGCCAGGTCCTCTTTTGAAAGGTTCATAAGGGCGTAGGTTTCAAGACCACTCGAGTGGGCAAAACTCCCTATAGGAAACTGCGAATCCATAATTTGTAAAAGACTTAAAAAGGCAGCCGAAGTCATAAACTAAGTACAAGCAAGTAAAAAAAGTAGTTTAATGAATAACGGGATTCCCGGTCCATAACCGCTACACGCTAGCTGAAAATCCTTGATTTTCAGCTTGGAGGTACTTAAGCAGCATTCTAATGGCTGTGCTCTCCTGCTGGACGACCACGAAAAGGACGCCGTTCGCGCACATAGTCAAGCCCAGCTTTTTGCACTTTTTGTTCAAGCGGCTCAGTCCACAGAGCAATCACCTGACCCTCAAAAATGTCTATATCGCGGTGCAAATTACCGATCAAATGTCCGACTAAAGCTGCTTCATCCAGCGTTTTTGGC
>JAGQHN010000039.1 GCA_020431825.1 Trueperaceae bacterium
CCTTTTGAACCAAAGCCCTCAGATACAAATTCTGTAAGTTTTTTGTAAGACCTTAGCCTCTATAGTGAAAAAGCTCACTCCTATGTGTTCTCTCCGGAGTCCCGTTGCCATAACTTACTGAGCGCAAACAATTAAGATCTCGCGCAATCCTGTTGCTTTGATAGCAATTTAACAGTGAAAACAATCCCCTTAATCGAACTATGTTCTTTTAATACAATCTGGCCTAAAAGCAATTGTGTCACTAACCAGATGCTATCTGATCCCTCCCAGATGATGTCACCCTATTTTTCCCCTTGGCGGAATCTGCCCCTTAGCAGTATGATGGAGCGTTATGACGTTCTGGCATGATTCGTTTTACCGTTTTGTTTATATTGATGACCCTGAAGCTCTGGGGAAAAAGCTCGAGCAGCTTTGCAATGAGCTAGAAGTTAAAGGCAGCATCATCCTGGCGCCCGAAGGTATTAACGCTATGCTGGCAGGTACCGAAGAAGCGCTTGATAAAGTACAAGCTTTTCTAGATAGTGACAAGCGCTTTAAAAACATCTTTTACAAACGCACCCTCAGCCACAAAATGCCCTTTAGACGCCTGCGCATTCGCATTAAAGATGAAATCGTACCCTTAGGCATTGATGGGGTAAGTGCCATTGGCAAAACAGGCATCGAAGTCCCTCCTGAGGAGTGGCGTGAACTCATTAAAGAAGACGACGTTATTCTGATTGATAATCGTAATAGCTTTGAGTATGAGCTTGGTCATTTCAAAGGGGCCATTGACCCAAAAGTTGACAATTTCCGCCATTTTGCTGATTATGTCAAGGCCAATCTTGATGACTGGAAAGACAAGAAAGTTGCCATGTACTGTACCGGGGGTATTCGCTGTGAAAAGACCACTGCCTGGATGAAGGATTTGGGCATGGAGGTTTATCAGCTCGAGGGCGGTATCATCAATTATTTTGCGCAAATACCCGATGCAGACAAAGACTACGAAGGTGAGTGCTTTGTTTTTGACTGGCGTATCTGTCTGGACACAAAACTCGAGGAAACCGAAACCAGCATTGAAGATGTTGACCGCTTGCAGTACGGCGAAGCCTTAGTGAGAAAAGGGCTCCGCTAAGTCATTTGGCATCCCTGCTGATAAAAAATAGTGAGCTGCTGGCTAGTCCTCAAGGTAAAGGGAAGTGGCTCGAGCTAAAAGATGCCTATCTGTTTACCGAAAATGAGCAGATTCGTTTTGTTGGTACAGCGGCAGAGTTTCAGGCCTGGCAAAAAACCCATAAACCACACATAGACCAAAGTCTTGACGCAAAAGGCTGTGTCGTCCTGCCTGGGTTTATTAACGGTCACCATCATTTGTATCAGAGTCTGACCAGAACTCTGGGCACAGCCGGTGGCATGGCTCTTTTTGATTGGCTTAAATTTCTTTACCCCATCTGGGGACGTCTGACCTCAGACGCAGTTTATACAAGTGCCAAGCTGGCACTCACCGAACTGGTCTTAAGTGGCTGCACCACAGCTGCTGATCATCTATATATTTTTCCGCAAGATGTCAGGCTCGAGGATGAAATTGCGGCAGCGCAAGAGGTCGGTATACGCTTTCACCCCACCAGAGGAAGCATGAGCCTGGGCGAATCACAGGGAGGCTTGCCTCCTGATTATCTGGTTGAAAAAGAAGAAAGCATCTTAAAGGATTCTGTGCGTCTTATAGAGCAGTTTCATGACCCGGAGCCTTTTTCAATGCTGCGTATAGGTCTGGCACCCTGTTCACCCTTTAGCGTAACTTCTAATCTCATGCGAGAATCAGCCAGGCTTGCTCGTAGCTACCCTCTGGTCAACTTACACACTCACCTTGCCGAAACCGAAGATGAAAACCAGTTTTGTCTGGACAGTTTCAGCAAACGCCCACTTGACTACGCAGATTCTCTTGACTGGACCGGCGAAGATGTCTGGTTTGCCCACATGGTTCACCCAAGTGACCTAGAGATAAAGCAGCTTGCCCATAGTCACTCAGGCGTCTGCCACTGTCCTAGCAGCAATATGATTCTGGCATCGGGTATTGCACCCGTCAGACAGATGCTGGATGCGGGTGTCAGAGTTGGCCTGGGTGTTGACGGCTCAGCAAGTAACGATAGTAATCACTTTCTGGCTGAGGTACGACAGGCGATGCTGTTGCAGCGCGTTGGCTGGCCGGGTTTTATTTCCAGAGCTGACAGATTCAGTGCCAGAGAGGCCCTCGAGCTAGCCACCTTAGGCGGCGCCAAGCTGTTACGACGAGATGATATAGGCAGGCTCGAGCCTGGAATAGCCGCTGACATCATTGCTTTTAAAATTGATGACCTTGCTCATGCTGGCGCTTTGTCTGACCCCTTAGCCAGCCTCGTTACCTGCCAGCCAGGTCAGGTTTTTCATTCGGTGATTAACGGAAAAATAGTGGTGAAAGAGGGTTTGTTTCAAGCCTTCGACACAAGTTCTTTAATAAAACACCATAACCGCCTGAGTCAAACTTTAATAAGGGGTTGAGCTTTGCTCACCGGGTACATCTTCAGAAAGTAGAATAGGAGCACGGTTTAGACCCTTGGGGTCGGTTAAAAAAGCTCGCATTTCTTCACGTTCGGGCCAGGCCCACCACAACGATAAACGGCTAAAGCCCCTCCAGGCCATCTGTCTGGCACACTGGGTAGCGTAGCTATAAGGGACTCCGTTTTCTGAGTCTCGCCTCGAGTCTACAGTTATTTGCAGGGCAAACTTATCGCGCTCGGCCCACTTATCAGTTCTAAGCAGTTGCTTGTAAAGCTCATCTCGCACGCTGCGAAAGTCAAATGTGGAGAGATTAGGGTTTTCATATCTGTTAGGGCAGCTACCATCGGCTGAACATAGTCGTCGGCAGTAGCGCTGGGTCTGAATAATCATAAATTCGTTAATAGCTTGCTCACTTGCCTGTTGCAAATCCGGGTACAACCAGCCAAATTCAAAGGCGGGATCGGTAGGAATATATTCCTGCAAGGGCTTACCCGTAGGCACTGACACCAGCTTCCAGTTGCTGATACCCACTCGTTCATTAAAAGCCTTGACCCGCTCGGCAGCAATAGCAATATTTTCCCTTGAAAGTTGAAAGTTTTCATCGCATTCGGGACAATTAGGCCAGTTTGGCTCGTAGTCATAGCCTATGGCCTCTACTGAGCTACTAATCCGTCTTAGCTCGGCAGGATGTGCCTCAAAATAATCAAGCAGTTTTTGAATATTACCCGCTTCGCCGTTTCCTGTTGTCGTAATCCAGATAGCAATGTCTTTGCCCTTCAGGCGATCCTGCAAAAGGCTAATTTGCTCATATACCCACTGTGGGTCAGCCTCGCCTCGAGCATTCCCGGTGACAATATTGATGACGTCTCCACTGCGCAAAAGGTCAACGACACCTTCCATTTCCTTTTTTGAAAAGGGGTCACTAAAGCGACTCAGGCTTAAAAAGTCAATCATAGCCGCCTGCTGCGCTTTGGTCTTTCCCCCATTTTTGAATACATTAAAGACGACATGCAGTTGATCCGGGGCAAGGCTTTCCTGAGCCTGCAAACTTTGACTTGTCTTAAGCCCAGGTTGACTGAGCGGATTTGCCAAAATCCAGCCTGTAATCAGGCAAGCAAGCACAAACATCAGGCGATAAGCATTTTTACCTGCCACCCGAGGGCGCCAACCTCCAAAGTTTTTAGGTTTAAACGAACACACCTGATCATCCTCCACTGCCCTTTACCTTCGACAGCTAAAGTTTAGCATTTTGATTTTAAGTTCATGCTTTACCAAGGAGGTTAAACTGAAACTCAAAAACCACAAGGCGCTCCGGGCTATCAACTTTAGATGGATGCAAGTTCCGCCACTTGCGGTACACTAGGGACTGGAGGTTAATTATGGGTGTAACCCTGATTATCGTAGTTATCTTAATCGCTATTGCCCTCTTTGCTGTTACCACGTTTAACCGCATTATAGGACTCGAGAACCGGGTCGCTAATGCCTGGAGCCAGATTGACGTTCAGCTAAAAAAACGTAACGACCTAATTCCTAATCTGGTTGAAACCGTTAAAGGCTACGCCACACATGAAAAAGGCGTTTTTGAGGAAGTAGCAAGGTCAAGACAAGCCATGATGAATGCCCAAGGCATTGCCGAATCTGCACAGGCAGCCAATATGCTGGAAGGTGCCTTAGGCCGTCTCTTTGCCATCGCCGAAAACTATCCTCAGCTTAGAGCCAGTGAGAATTTTCAAGTCTTACAGGAAGAACTCTCAAGTGTAGAAAACAAAATTGCCTATGCCAGACAGTTTTACAATGATGCCGTTTTGCAATATAACAACGCTATTGAAACCATCCCTGGTGTACTCTTTGCCGGACCCATGAATAAAAAATCTCAGGTTCACCTGGAAATTCCTGAAACAGAACGAACTGCGCCAAAAGTTTCGTTTAGCTAAGCTCTAAGGTCAATACGGAGGCACCTCCTCCCGAAGGTTCTCGTCGCACAATCCGTATTGACTTTTTTAGAACTGCTTAAACGGCTGTGAAGGAAAGACGATGAGTTCAGCAGCACAGAAATTTCCCACGACGATCTCCCTTTCAGGTCAGCGCATTAATTTGCTGGCCTGGCAGGCACGCAATCGTCGCAACTCTGTACTTCTTGGTCTGGGGGTTTTTGCCCTACTGGCTCTCATTGCTTATCTGGCCGCTATAGCCCTAAGCCCTGAAAATGCCTTTTTGTTTGTCGCTATTGCCCTACTGGTTGGAGGTGTGCAAAACGGAGTAGCTTACTGGTTTGGTGATCAAATAGCGTTAAACGTTTCAGGGGCAAGACCAGCAAATATAGAAGAACACCGTTATCTGGTTAATGTGACTGAGGCAGTTGCCATAGGCGCAGGCGTGCCTATGCCCAAACTTTATGTCATTGACTCACCTGCCCCCAATGCATTTGCTACTGGACGAAACCCTGAGCATGGCAGCATTGCGGTAACCACTGGGCTACTCAAGCTGCTAGATAGACAGGAACTCGAGGGCGTTATTGCCCACGAAATGTCTCACATAAAAAATTACGACATGCTGATGATGAGCATGATTGCTGCGACCATCGGCGCGCTTGTGATTTTACGTGATGTCATCTGGCGCTCGAGGCGCTACGGCAACCCAGGCTTTGGTGGCTCAAACCGCCGACGTGATAGCAACGATCAAAATGGCAATGCCCAGATGATTGCCATGCTTATACTTTTTATTCTGCTTATTTTAGCCCCGATTTTTGCTACACTTTTACGTTACGCCATCAGTCGCAAACGGGAGTTTTTAGCTGATGCTACGGCAGTTTATATCACCCGAAATCCAGAGGGCATGGCTTCGGCACTCGAGCGTCTAAGGGACTACCGCGGTGAAGAACTCAAAGTCTCAGAGGGTGTACAGCATCTCTTTTTCACCAACCCAGTACGCAACCTTAATGCTGAAAGCCTTATGGCGACCCACCCGCCATTAGAGGAACGCATTCGGCGTATAAGACAGCTTTTTTAATCAGCTAAGGGCAACTGTTTATGATGATGCCGAATGTGCCAGGCAGAAAGCTGTAACGCCTCAAGCACCGTGATTTCGCCAAAAAATCCATGAACTAGGCAGGTTTGCTCGAGTTTATTTGCCTCTGCCACCTTACTGGCGAGTTCCAACAGTGTCTGAGAACTTGTTTGTAACTCTTTTTTCAAATCCTTGCGTGCCCGTCTGGGTACTGGCATCTCGGTTTCAGGAGCCACAGGTTTACCTTCAGCCGATAGGCTACCTTTAGGCCTAACAACCAAAGGCTTATCTTGCAGGACCGCCTCCATAGCTTCAATCATAAGCATATGGGTCCGGACTATATGATCGGCAATCTCAGCAGGCGTCCATTTATCCTGACCGATGGGTTCATAGAACGTCTTATCATCCAGGGCATCGAGTTGATTATCCAAGGCAGCGCTTAGGTCAACAAGACGCTTTCTAACAGCGGAAAATTCCGTTCCTTGTCTTGCCAAAAACTCTTTAGGAAGATACGCTTCGATTTCTGCTGTCATGGCTCGAGTTTAGCACTTAATAGCCTTGGCAAGCGCTGCTTCTTGGCAAAGCCAAAACACCAAGTCTTTCCAGGGTGAATTTGCGTTATACAAAATCACTCGAGTGGAGCGAGTTTCACGAAGCACTAAGCGCAAGCGTACGGATAAACTCGCTCAGTATTTTTCAGATGCACCATAGAGTAAGTTACCAAGATGCAACATTCCAGCTAATGCTATATGCACCCAAGCTCTATATGTAACCAATCCCAATTAAAAATTTTATGCGATTTAGTGACTATCTCTCCGCAGTCTTAGAAAAGGAAGCTGCTCCCTCTTTTGTATGAGGACAGAAGCAGGCAGGACTTTTAAACTAAGTACATAAGATTTAAAGAAAGAGGTAAAGTATGTCTGAAGCTACGAAAGAAACCACCCACGAAAGTCAAGAAGAAACAAAACACGAAAAAGTTACCACCGAAGAATTTAAAGTGAATGGTGAAGCCATTGTTGGCAAAGTCAAAGAAATCATACGCGAAGGTAATATTCGCCGTATCACCATTAAAAATGACGAGGGCAAAACCCTCCTTGAAATTCCTTTAACTCTTGGTGTTGTGGGCGGTCTACTTATGCCAACCCTGGCAGCGATTGGTGCTATTGGTGCGCTTATTGCCAATCTCTCAATCAAAGTTGAACGAGTAGAAAGGCATGAAGTTGCTGAAGAAGAAAAACCTACCCCCGAAATCGTCAATGCTTAAGTTTCTCTCCTCCTAAGGATTTGGGCGGCCTATGTAGCCGCCCGTTTTTATTTGTTTTGCATGAAAGTTTACTCTTTGATAGCTTTTAAGGCCGCCTGCAAATTGGGCATGGGAATGGCTTCATTAAAGAGTGGGCTAACCCTGGCTTTCTTGGGCACTTCGTGACAGGAGCGGCAGCGAGGCTCATAGCTCTCAGAAGCACCAACCAGAATAATTGGGTCATCGTAGTGAGCAGGGTGCCCTGCAATCAGGCGCTGAGTTCGCGTGGCTGGGCGACCACATTTGCAGATGGCTGTTAATTTGTCAATGAATTCAGCATGGGCCAAAAGTTGAGGTATAGGGCCAAAAGGCTCGCCGCGAAAATCCTGATCGAGCCCGGCAATCAGGACTCGCCTTCCCGCATCTGCCAGGTCCAAAACCAGGGGGATGAGTTCATCGCCTAAGAATTGTCCTTCATCAATGGCAATGACCTGGGTACTAGACTCGAGCCATTTCTTGATATCTGACACATCTTTTACGGCTAGCGCATCAACGGTGCGACCATTATGCGAAGCTACCGCCACCGCATCGTAACGGTCATCAAGGGCAGGCTTAAAAACCTGAACCTTTTGCTTGGCAATAACAGCCCGGTTCACCCGGCGAATCAGTTCTTCGGACTTGCCACTGAACATGGGGCCAACAATAAGCTCGAGCCAGCCAAGGTTTCCACTTGGAGCAAATTCATAAAACAACATGATGGGTATGCTAACGCTTCAAGATTAGAATTTCTGTTGCATATTTACGACTTTTTGGTCAGGGATATGTCAGTCTTCAAACTGTGATAAATGTACACTTGATGGGTTAGGAAAATTTCTTTTTAAGAGCCTGCAGAGATACCGCAGGAACCAGATCGCTAACATCAACGCCGTAACTGACAATTTCTTTCACCCGGGTACTTGACAAATAAGACCACTCGGGACGAGTCAGTAAAAAAGTCGTTTCTGCTCTCTCATACATGTGCTGATTCATATGCGCCATCGACACTTCATACTCAAAATCAGAAACGTTGCGCAGACTTTTTAAAATAATTTCGGCCCCCTTATCCCGCACATAATTCACCAGTAAGCCCTCAAATACTTCCGCTTTGACATTGGGCAAACCCTGAATAACGGTTTCGATAAGCTCGAGCCTTTCATCGCTATCAAACCACTTATTTTGCTTATAAGGATTGTTTAGTACCGCAACCGTTAGCTGGTCAAACAGCTTACTCGCTCGCCGAATAATATCTACATGTCCATTATGAATAGGATCAAAACTCCCGGGGAAAACAGCATGACTCATGCTTTATGCTAGCCCATATAAGAAACTCTGACTAGATGCGCTACAAGTGGGCAATCTATGACAAAGAGTGTCGGAAAGCTACCCATCTAAGAATAGGCAAGCTGAGCTAAGCTAGTCATGATTGGAGGTCGTATGTTTTTCTTCCTCTTAATTATGACTTTTGCCATTGCTGCTGGCGTGGCTTATCTGGTGATTCGCCTATTCCACAAATCGGTCACTACCATTTTAAACCGGGTGCTGAAAGATGAAATAAGCATTGTCTGGTGGCGCTATCTGGTCTTTGCCCTTTATGTCGTGGGCATTTCGGGTGGCGTTAGAATCTGGGAATTAGAAAAATACATTACGCCACGCCTAGAAGAAACTGAAAGCATTGTACTCACGACAGAACGCTGGGTCTTAGAAATTTACCGCACCATCATTGGCACGCTGCAAAGCCTGGCCTGGGTATTACTGGTTTTCTTTGTGGCTGCGCTGATTGCCTTTGTGATTGTAAAAGTGCGCGAGACCGGAAGCCAAAACAGAGAATCTCACCTAGCTTAAAAGCTGTCTGGCAGCCTCGAGTGGACTGATTTCTCCCTGCAAAACCGCTTCGATAAAGTCATCTTCCTTAGCTTCTAAAGCTAACCTGACTTGCTCAGTTAATAGGGATGAAATTTCAAAACGAATGCGCTCTAAACGCTTTGACTCGAGCTTTCCCGTCTCCTCTAAATAAGCGTAGTGCTTGGTAAGAGCCGCAAACAGTTCCTTACTATATTCACCTTTAGCCGCAATGGTTTCCTGAATAATGGGCCACCAGTCATCTCCTTCAGGGTGAGAAAGCTCGAGGGCTGCTTGAATCTCACGCTTGAGCCTTGGGCCGCCGGGCAAATCATATTTATTGATAGCAAAAACATCGGCAATTTCCATAATGCCCGCTTTAAAGGCCTGCACCCCATCACCCTGTCCAGGGGTAAGTACCAGTAGCGTGGTATCAGCAACCCGGACAATATCCACCTCTGACTGACCTACCCCAACCGTCTCAATAAAGATGTAGTCAAAACCATAGGCATCTAGCAGAGCAAGCACCTGCAAGGTCCCCGAGGCCAAGCCTCCCAGATGCCCTCTGGTTGCCATCGAACGAATATAAACATCTGGGTCTTTGTGCCAGCGCATCATGCGAATGCGGTCCCCTAAAATAGCACCGCCCGAATAAGGGCTGGTGGGATCAACCGCAATAACCGCAACCCGTCTGCCCTGCTCTCTTGCCACGCCAATAAGCTGATCGGTCAGGGTACTTTTGCCACTTCCGGGTGAACCCGTTATCCCAATTATCCGAGCATGACCACCGCTTGTTCGCAGGCTTCTGAGCAGCCGTTGCCCTTCCTCTCCCCCTCTTTCCACCAAACTGATAGCTCTTGCTAAAGCCCGTTCATCCTGGGTCTGAAAACGCTCTACTAAACTCACCCTTGCAGCATATCGCAACTTGAGAAGAGGAAAAAGCGTTGTAACCTTAAACCGTGCAAGCTGCTAAAAAGCCCAGACAACCCTATACCTACGAGCGTAGCTGGAACTATGTACTCTGGCTTTTAGGAAGAAAGGCATATACCCAGAAGCAACTGCGCGATAAGCTCAGGCAAAAAGAGGCAAGCCCCGAAATCATTGACCGGGTTATGACTCGTCTCAATGAGCTTAAGTTTATCGATGACAAGGCCTATGCCGATATGTACGTACGTAGCCGCAAGAGTAAAAAAGGTAGCATCGCCTTAAAACAAGAACTGTTTCAAAAAGGCATAAGCGAAACGCTGGTTGAAAAATCCCTCGAGCCCCTAAGCTTTGACAGCCAGCTTGTTAGTGCCAAACAACTTTTAGAAAAATACCAGTGGCGCCTTGCCAAAACCGAAGCTCAAAAACGGTACGGCAAAGCCTATTCCTATCTGGCAAGGCGTGGTTTTCCTAGCGATGTTGTACGAGAAGCGCTAAGCGGGTTTTTGGAAGATTTTGAAGACTCTTTTAGGGACTGAAAACTTTTCTTTCAAAATTATTCGCAATTTAATCAAAACGTTCAAGAATCAGATAAATTAGGTTTATGCGCATCTATAACAATCGCAATACTCACCTTTTCTGTGGTCACTGGAACGGTTCACCTGTTGAAATCGGCGAGGCTTTTCTCACTGAAGTTTCTCAAACAGAGGTCAGACACAAACACCCCTACCATGAGTATTACGTGGTCTTAGAGGGTGAGGCAGAACTCGAGCTTGAAGGTCAACGCGTTCCCTTAAAAGCAGGTTCCGTTGTGATGGTTGAACCGGGTGAGTGGCATGAGGTAGTGGCAATCTCGGCACAGGGTGCCAGATGGGTCATCATCAAAGAGCGCTCAGAGCCAAATTCTAAAATCATTCAAGACTAAAAGATTTGGTAGTGTATCTGCTTTTGTTTAGTAGCTTCAATGAGTGCCCATTCTAATTGGCTTCGCCTTTTGCCTTACACACAAAATCGGATACCTTCAGATTCAGGCAAATCTTTGCCTTTGTTTTGCTCTAAGCTTTTCGGCTTCCTCTTTGCGGTTCTTTTTGGGTGCACTGGTCTCTAACGCCTCGAGCAACTTCCTCGAGGCCAGTGCTATCTCGGTAATAGCCTCGTCAAACGCTGCTTCATTGACTTTTGAGGGCTTGTTGTAGCCACTTATTTTCCGGACGTATTGCAGGGCGGCAGCCCTAATTTCGTCTTCAGTAACGGCTGGTTCAAAATTAAATAACGGCTTTATATTTCGGCACATGCCAAAACTTTAGCAAATTTGTTTGGGATAAAACTCGAGTGCATCGGCTGCAACAAAATGTACTTTGGTATTTCCCAAATCAGGAACGGGCATGGCTTTCGTTTCGCCGTGTACATGGCCAAACACCAAAATATCAGGCTTTGCTTTCAGCAAGAGTTCGGTAAAACCAGAGGGCTCGAGCTTGGGATTTGTCGGAGGAAAGTGCATCATGACAATAAGTTTTTTGGGCTCGAGCTTTTGTGCAGCTTCCAGTGATAGTTGTAGGCGACTGACCTCCCTCATGTAAATCTTCATATCTTGCTCGCCAAAGTCATAACTTCCTGGACAGTTCCAGCCTCTTGCTCCAGCTATTACCAGATCACCAAAACGCACTGCATCATTTTGTAGAGCGTACATACCTTCCGGCAAACTTTGTCTTAACTTGCCAATGGCTGACCACCAGTAGTCATGATTGCCACGTAACAGGACCTTTTTGCCCGGCAATTCAGCAATGTCTTGTAAATCATGGGAGGCTTCTGCCAGATTCATGGCCCAGGAAATATCTCCCGGAATTAAGACAAGATCGTTATCGGCAACCGTCTCTCGCCAACGCTCAAAGATAATCTCAGGATGCCCCTCCCAGTTCCCACCAAAAACGTTCATGGGTTTGGGTTGAGCCTTTGACAAATGTAAATCAGCCAGAGCGAAAATACGCACGATTGCCTAGTTTAGTGCATAGAACGAAACTTGTCTGCAAAGTCCACCCTTTTCCAAAAAGAATCGGGCGCTACGCTCAAAGAAGACAAACGGTGAGATCTTGTGCCGATAAAACTGATTTGGCTAGCGGCTTCATAGTTTAATCTTGCAACTGCTATCAACACCAGCCTATGCCAAGACACATCCCCAAAATTGAGTTACTGAAACCCTATTTTGGGGATGTGACCTGGTTTTTATATCACTTAGGTTTTTAAATTGGACCTATGCCAAAATCTCAGGCAGAGCGTCAAACGCTTCGGCTAACTTAGCAGTATCTTTTACACCAGCCTGAGCCATATCAGGCTTGCCGCCACCCCCACCACCCGCACGTTTAGCGATTTCCCTGATGATATTACCGGCATGTGCTCCTTTGGCCTGACCCTCTTTACTGGTCTTGGTCACGAGCAGAGTACCACTGGCTAACACCACCAGATCAGCTTTTGACTTTTTTAATAGATTATCAGCAGCATTGCGCAGAGCAGTGGCGTCCAGACCTTCAAGAATGGTAGCGACGTAGCTGTAGCCATTTGCCTCTTTAAGTTCGCTGCTTGCCCCACCTGAAACCTGCGCAGCAGCTAATTTATCGCGCAGAGTGGCATTGTCACGCTGACTGGCTTTGAGATCATCTTGTAGTTTTTCAATGCGCTCGGCAAGATCATCGGCTTTGACACCAAGCTGTCTGGCGACGCTTGTGGTACTCGAGCGCAAACCCTGGGCATAATTAAGAGCAGCCATGCCCGTCACAGCTTCTATCCGCCGAATACCTGAAGACACAGCCTCTTCTGAGGTAACAAATAAACTGCCAATCTCACCTGTGCGAGCTACGTGAGTTCCGCCGCACAGTTCAACCGAAACACTCGAGTCATCCCCACCCATGCGCACCATGCGCACCTGCTCGCCGTATTTTTCACCAAAGAGCATCATGGCCCCGGCTGCTCTGGCCTCGGCGATGGGCACGACCCGCCAGTTCACGGCAAAATCAGCCTGAATCCAGCGGTTAACCAGTGTTTCAATCTTAGCCAGTTCAGCGTCGGTGACAGCCCCTGTATGTGAAAAGTCGAAGCGCAAGCGCTCGGGCGTTACTGAGGAACCAGCCTGAGCAACATGTGTACCCAAAACACTGCGTAAAGCAGCATGCAGCAGGTGGGTAGCACTATGGTGTTTCTGCGTTTCTACGCGGCCTGGGTCAACTGTAGCGGTAATGCTCTGCCCCTGAACCAGCTTTCCGCGAACAATCTTGGCCTGATGGATAAAAAGACCCTGAGGGCTTGTTTGCGTTCCTGAAATAATAGCAGCGCCGCCTGACCACTCGAGCTTACCCGAATCACCAATTTGTCCACCCCCTTCAGCGTAAAAAGGTGTCTGGTCTAAAACAATACCCAGACTCGAGCCTTCCCCAACTTCTGAAACCAATTCTTTGTCCTGAATAAGGCCAATAACCCTGGCCTCATCATGGCTCGTGGTGTAGCCAAGAAACCTGGTCTCACCATGCTCAGCTAAAAGCGTATCAAGAGCTTCACTGGTATCAGCCAGCATGGCATTTTTAACCTGACCAGAACCCGAGGCCTCACTGTGTTTGGCCTGTGCAATCTTATAGCCTGCCTCATCCACCTTTATACCCCGCTCATAGGCCATATCACGAGTGATTTCCAGGGGAAAACCATGTGTTTCCCAGAGCTTAAAGGCAAGCTCGCCGTCCAAGGTGTCACCGTCCAGTTCATCAAGCAGATGATTAACGCGGCGAACCCCGGACTCGAGGGTTTTTAAGAACTGCTCTTCCTCATTTTTAATAATGGCCTGAACGCGCTCCTGAGCTTCGGCAACACTCGGATAAGCCTTGCCCATAGACTCAACCACACAAGACACCATCTTGTATAAAAAAGGCTCGTTTAAGCCAAGTTTATAAGCCTGCCGGGAAGCGCGGCGTATGAGCATTTTGACGACATAGCCAGCACCCTCATTACCGGGTAAAATGCCGTCCGTAATAGCAAAAGTGATCGAGCGCATATGATCAGCAATAATGCGGTGCTCGACACTTTTTAAATCTTCATAGGACTTGCCCGTAAACTCGACGATTTTGCGAATAGTAGGCTGAAAAATCTCTGTGGAGTAGGCATCTTTAGCCCCTGACACGACCGTCACCAGACGCTCTAAACCCATCCCGGTATCAATATTTTGCTGCGGCAAGGGGGTCAAAACTCCGTCATTTAAGTCAAATTGCGTAAAGACCAGATTCCAGATTTCGGTATAGCGGTCGCCTGAGCCTGTGTTTGGCCCGGTTTCATCGGGGCTACCAAAATCAGGACCACGGTCATAAAAAATCTCTGAGCAAGGGCCACATGGGCCGCTACGATCATCTTTAATGGCATTGGCGGGCCAGAAGTTTTCGCCTTCACCCCAGCGCGACATATGATCTTTGGGTATGCCGACTTCATTTACCCAGATGTCATAGGCTTCGTCGTCATCATTAAAAACGGTGACGTAAAGACGTTCAGGCTCGAGCCCCAACCACTCTTTAGAGGTCAAAAATTCCCAGGCCCAGTTGGCAGCTTCACGCTTAAAATAATCGCCAAAGGAAAAATTACCGAGCATTTCAAAGAAGGTATGGTGCCGCCTTGTTCGACCAATATTCTCAATATCGCTATCTTTACCGCCGGCACGCATGCACTTTTGCGACGTAGTAACTCGAGGCCAGACACCCTCATAACCAGGAAAAATGGGCTTAGCACCTTGAAAATAAGGCTTAAACTGCTGCATACCAGCCACGCTAAATAAAAGGCCAGGGTCTTCACTTTTTAACGAAGCAGAAGGATAAATAAGATGCTTTTTTGATTCAAAAAACTTCAGGTACTTCTGCCTGACTTCATTAGGGTCTACCATATCTATACTCCTAGACAAAACACATTAGCTTAGCAATAAAAAAACGACCTTACCAGAAGGCAGGTCATGGTTAGGGCGATACGTTTAAAACGTACCGCTTAAATTGCCGCTTTAATTGTTGAGCAAGTCAACATCTTGGTTTTAGTGTACTCGAGCTTACGCTTTATGTAAAGGGTAAAGCCCGCTTGCGCGGGCTATACCTCTAACTGCAAGAAGCTTCTTTATCTATCTGAGGTTTCCAAAGGCACAGGTTCAGGAAATGGTTTATCCTGATATAGAAAGACAGAAACAGCATAAAATCTATCATCTTTTTTGCCTTCTGCGACTATATAACTGCCTTTTTTGACATTTGACCAGAAGTCAGTACTTCTTATACTGCCAGTTTCATCGTAAAAACTGGCCTCCTGAGTTGAAATAATCAGATCGGGGTTTTCAACTAAGCTAAGGCTATTTTGACTTTGATTAAAGGATGCTACGGAACCTTCAAGATAATCAAGTACCGGATACGTACCTATATAAACTACGCTGCTCTCAAATCGGTCATTATGATATTTACCTTCTACTGAAAAGTACATTCCTGGCTCGAGCTTAGACCAGAACTCTGCTGCATTTATATTTTTGGTGTAATCAAGCATAAAACTTGTTTTATCTGTAACAAAAATCTCCTGAGTTGCCGAACTCTCCTGAGTTGCAGAACCATCCGACCCCAAATTTGGTGTAACAGTTCCTGGAGGAGACGGGTCTACTGTTACCTCGTTACCTATGACGAGTTTTCCAAGGCTTTTATCTGAAGAAAGCAACGTACCTGCCAGATAGCTAAGCGTTTGTTCTGTTTTGATGACTTCGTCTGCTTCAAGCACACTGCCATCGCGACTAAAATCACCCACGACTGCAACAAAATCTTCTTTTTGTATAGTTTTCCAGAACTCATCAGCCGTCAGAGCTTTAGCACTGGCATTATCACTGTAAGTTGTTTCGACCTTTACCTCAATCAGAGTGCTATCCCAACCGTAGAGTTTGATCTGCCGAGTGTTACGATCAAGTCTCTGGATTTGTCCCTCGAGGTAAGCTTGAGGCTTGACAAGCAAATAGATGCTGGTCGCAGTTAAAGTAGTCCCCTCCAGATATCCTTCAAGATATAGATAATTACCCAGACTCAGTTTTTGCCAAAACTGCTCGGCAGCTACCTCTCCAAGACGATCATGATAATAAAGAGTGTCACTCGAGCCTTTAATCAAAATGTCCGGGTTACTATTCAGGCGTAAACTTTGATTTACAGCGTTAAGCTCGGTGATTTCTCCTTCCAGGTAATCAGGAAGGGGAGGAATTTCATCACCTATGGCTGGCAAATAGACATAGCTAACCTTAAATCCTTGGCTGCTCAGCAGACCATCGAGCATAATCTGCCTTCCGGCTACAGCCCGGCTCCAAAAAGTTGCCGCATCCAGTGTTTCATACTCACTATAGAATCCTGTTTCAGCACTAAAGCTCGAGCCAAAATCCTCAAATTCTTGTAGTTTCAGTTGTTTTTGCAAAGGGTTTACGCTGGCTATTTTGCCGTTTAAACTCAAATAGCCCGAATCTCCGATGCTGCCCTCAGCCAACCTTACCAGAGAGCGAGCCTTGACTACGCCAGCTTCAGGAATGCCCTCTACCGCAAGTGCCTGACCCGGCTTCAGTGCCGCAAAAAATTCATCGGCAGTTACCGTACCGATACTAACAGGCTCATCGCTCACATTGGGTTTGTCTGGGTCTTTGGAAAAGCTGGTTTCAAGATAATAAACGGTTGATTCAGTTCTGTCTATAGGCAGCGGGAATGACTCGAGTTGCAGACGCTGACCCTCAATCTTTGAGACTTTGGCAGAAGCATAAAGACCAGATTCCAGATAAACTGGCATATCTGGCGCTGGACTTGCACTTTCGCCACTTACGCCTACACTAAATTCATAGTCACCTGCTCCAAAGGTCTTAAAACTACGTTTAGGAACAGATTTTCCATTTATCTGACTACTGATAAGATAGCTTCCTGGCTTTAGCCGCAAGGTAATGCTTGGCTTATTTGGGTTTAAGCTAAATCTCTGTACGGTACCTGTACTGCTAACCCTGTTTTGACCATCAAATTTCAGATAGTCTCCAGCAGCGTCCTGCAATTCAAAGATCACTTCCTTACTCAAACTTAGCTGCTTTACAGGAGATTTAACTTCGGCTGACCAGTCTGTCACCTTCAAGGTTAAGCTGGCAAAAGTATCTGGTACTGAGTTGAGGTTTGAGCAACTACTTATCACCAGTAGTACAAATAGAAAAAACAGTCTCTTTATCATTTGCAGTCCTTTCATAAAGTTGAATCAAGTGTTTTGATAACCCAGTCTAGTGTGGCAGCACCTCGCTAGTGAAGCGCTAGTGAATAACTAATAAAGTTATAATGACCCATGCGCCTTTTAAGCCTGGGGGCTTTAACTACCGACCCTGCCAATGATCATCTTGGTTCGCAGCCTCTGCTGCTGCTATGCTACGTGCTCCTGGAAAAAACACGTAGTAAAGCGGAATTAGCCCAGCTTTTCTGGGCTCATCTGGCAGATGAGGTTACACCGAAAGGGGAAAGGAAAGACCTGAAGAATCTTGGGGTATGCCTTGCGCTGCTGAAACGAGAGCTAGGTATTTCTATAGATGACGAAACCCTAATGGATAGCTTTAGCTGCGACTCCCTCGAGCTCGAACAGGCCTTTCAGCATGGGGCATGGGAGCAGGTACTCGAGCTTTATAGGCGTGGCTATTTTTTAGCCGAGCTCGAGCATAAACCCCGACTCAACCTAAGCAGTGAGCTTTATTCCTGGCTTATGAGCAGACGAGAGCGCATTGCTCAACAGGCCAGGGACGCCTGTTTAAATCTGATTGAACAGTCAGTTAAGGCAGGCAATTTCACCTCAGCTAATGAACTTATGCAGAACTACAGCAACAGCTTGCTAAAACTCAGTGATTTAGAAGAGCAGGAACCCGCACTTTTGGCACGGCTCTACCATTTGTTTCTAAGCCTAGGGCAAGCAGGTGCCAGCCAAGTACGTCAGGCCTTCGAGGGCTACTTAAATCATCTGCTAGCTGAAACTCTTCTTAGTCAAGAAGCACTGCACGTTTTACTTGCCCTTTCCCTACAAGAAGACCTGAATCTGGTGGCCGTACAAAGATCCTTGAGTTTATCGCCCAAGCAAATGGCCACTTGCCGCGAAGAACTCATCAGGGTCAAACTCTTAGGCGCTAACAGCCAGGTCTTAGCTAAAGACATTACCAACTATTATTTGGAGCAGCATCCTGGTCTGAAAACTTCTCTCCTTTTGGGCTTGCTTAATCATACTGCGGAAGATCAAGTCCTTTTTCTATTTCGCTCCATTTATCAGGCAACCCAAACCTTTGGCGGTATAGGCTACTGGTCTAAAGCACTCGCCGTTTATACATCACAGGCACAAAATCTTATTGCCCAGGATAAGTTTGAAGAAGCCTTTGCCTTATTAAGTGAATTTAAGCAGGCCGAAGAAATAAACCAGGGAGACCCCAGTCATCATGCCAGGTTCCTGCTCGCTTATTGTCTGGAGCGGCTAGGACGATACAAAGAAGGGCTCGAGGCCCTCGAAGGGGTAAGTGAAACAGATGACATCCGCAGTATAAGAGCTCTTTTTTTGTTGAAGGCCGGACAACTGCAAGAAGCCAAAGAACTGGCTTTAGCAGTCAGAGAAAAAGTCTTAAGCAGTCATCTCCAATCCTGGGCCAGAGCCATTGCTGCCAATGTCCTGGGGCAAATTGCCTATGAAGAAAATTTGCTGCACGATGCAGAGAGCTATTTTGATGAAGCTGCCGTGCAGTGGCAAGCGGCTCAAATGCCCAAAAGGGTCTTAGGTGCTCTCATGAACCGGGCCAATGTTTTTGAAAGTCTGGGGGAAAAAGAGCGGGCGCTCGAAACTTATAAACAGGTCATCAGTGCCAGTGGACCTTTTCCTGCACTTAAAATTCACTCTCTCCTGAATATGGGCTACTTATATGAACAGGAAGAAAAATGGCGGGAGGCATTTGAGTTTTATCAGGCAGCACATAAGCAATGTCAAAACATGAGTCAGATAACACCTGCGCTGGCCGCTCGAGTCCATAACAACTATGGCTACAGCTGCTGGCAAACTCAGCAAAGCTCTTTAGCGGTTGAGCATATAAATGAAGCCATTCGCCTGGCACTCGAGGCAGGTGAGCGCCTAACCTATGCCAAAGCCCTGGGTAATCTGGCGCTTATTTTTACCGATGTAGGCAAGATGGAAGCGTCCTGGCGACTGTTTCAAGAAATGGGAGCACAATACGAACTCGAGCAATACCGAACTCTTTTTGTTTCTGCTCTTGACGCCAAAGTGAAAGCAAGTGAAGCCACCTCTGATACCGAGGCTTTCACCTTTTATGAACGCAAACGGCAGCTATTTTTGACACCTCACTAGGGACTCACTGGGAATTAGCTCTATACTTTTAGTGAAACTGAGCACCTGGCTAGACTGGGATAGCGACGTAATATATGCATTTAGGAACAGCCACTATGCTAAAAAGCTTCCTGATTTGTCTTTTTGTTTTTCTGACGTTAAGCGCTTGCACTCGAGTCAGCGAACGACCCAGCATTGAGGTGAGCGGTTCTTTTTATTGGAACGACATCATTACCCTGAGCTACGCCCAACCCTTTCAGGCAGGCATCTTTCCTGATATAAGCTTGAATGGCAAAGCTTTACCGAAATCTGCCATTCTGGCCAACAACGAAAACAGCATCAGTTTTCCTCTAGCAATTTTGGAAAAACCGCAACCCAAAACCTTAAGTGTCGAGCTTAGTTACGAAGGTAAAGCGCTAAAGCTAAGGCTGGGAAATCAAATAAGCAGCAAACTGATTTATAGCCCCAGAGGCATAGCTAATGCAGGGCGAATTAATGTGCTTTTGCGTTGCAATGCTTTTGAGGATTCAGTCAGTCAGCCTGATGTACCCGAGGGGCCCAGGCTACCTGAAGCAGCAGAAGGTTTTAGTATTATTGACTATTTTGGCAATGCAGGCTCGCTATATCATCCGGAACTAGGTCAAAGTCAGCACCCTGACCCCTGGTGCCTGATGGTACTAGGCTTTTCAGCCGAATCAACCGAACAGGCAATCAAAAACCTGAAAAGCAAATTTAACCAGGCAGGGATTGAGATTGTGGCCCTTGCGCCTGACTACTACATTTATGGCAATGACCCAGGGGGGCACTCCTTTGATACCGACTGTTCTCAGCAAGGTCGCTTAGCGCTCGAGGCCGCTAAGTCGCAGCAAATATCGGAGGACAATCTACGGTCCATTGTCGGCGCGGGAAGTAGTAGCTTGACGGGCAAAGGCATTACGGTTGCTCTTATTGATGGTGGCGTAGCCGAGCCTCAGAGTTTTCTAACTGCCAGTCCCGAGGCACATTTTTCAAGACGATTCACAGGAATAGACTACCTGAGCCCGGATCCCGGTGCTCTAAACATTGAAGATGATTTTGATTGCAGCAATACCCCGTTTTTTGATGGCCACGGCTCGCTGGTTGCACGCATTGTCCATAAACTTGCACCAGATGCCAACCTTATAGCCCTGAAAGCCTGTAATAGCGATGGGCTTTGCAGCACCTCGAGCATTGCCAAAGCTTTGTTATACCTGCGAAACAACTATCAGGGTTTTCCTAAAGTAGACATTATCAATATGAGTTTCGGTGGCCCCCTCGAGTCAAACCCAGTTTTTGAGTATCTGCTTAAGGACTTAATCAGTGATAAAAACATCTTGTTCGTAGCTTCAAGCGGCAATAATCCTGATGATAGCGCCCATTATCCGGCCCAGTATCAGACACTTTTTTCCAATGTTGTAGCAACAGCCGCCCTCAAACAAGCTAAGACAGATAGTCCTTGGCAACTGGCCTCCTTTAACACAAAAATGGTGCTTTTTTCAAAATTAGATGGCTTACCCATAGGCGCGCCCGGGGTTGCTATCAAACTGGAGGGTTTGGGTAGTCCATCAGGCATTACAGGCACGTCTTTTGCTGCCCCCGTTTTAACGGGAGTTGCCGCTTTAGCCCTGGAGCAAAACCGAGACTTTCAAGGGCAACTTCTTCTTAAGCGGCTCGAGGCGGCAGCTCAACCTTTAGCAGAAGCCAGGCTTATTCAACTTCCTTAGGAGAAATAAGCGAAGCCCGCTTGCGCGGGCCTCTGGGAGAGGATATAAGAACAAATCAATTTTAGTTTGTTAGCTCGAGCGTAGCGACAACCATTTCGTCATTCAGCATGACAGGCACGTCACCGCCATCAGGAAATTCATAAACCATATTAGCATTTGCATCTATATGCAGCATAGGCAAAACGTTTTTGCTGGTCATATCATAGCCGTTTTCAGAAAGCAGCATGGGGTCGAGCTCTACCATTACATTTTCATGGGTACCAGCCGTCAGATAAACCACACCGAGGGGTGGAGTTAAAACCAGTTCGTCATTCATATCATAGGCATGAACCACCACAAACCCATCTTGAGCCAGCGTTACTGAGTCCAGCCTAATACTGCTGCCCATTTGTGGGCTAACCATAAGGGCCGGGGTCATATCCATCATGCCCATCATCATGTCATGAGGTAAAAGTTGCACACGAATCTCGCCACCTTTATTCATTTCACTATGAACATTAACGTACAGGTGGCCTGCTTTAAAAGCATTGACTTGTTCTTCACTTAAACTGAAGTCACCACTAAAAATACCACTCATACCATCAGCAGCTACCGTTACGCTAAGAGGAAAAACCACGTCACCATTTTCACCAGCGGCGGCCATATGTAAGTGGGCTCCGGTAAAAGGACTACTTAAACCAGAAAAATCACCGCTGATGCTGAGGCTCGAGCCCATCAGGGTAACAGTAGCTGAACCCATAGCGTCACCCATAACGGCAGGAACTTCCTGAGAACCGCTCAGCATGACTTCAAATTGACCTTCGCCAATCACAGCTTCCATGCTCATCATGTCAGAACTGTCATTCATACTGTCCATACCACCAACGGTTAGAGCAAGATCAGCCACAACCATGGCATCATTAACCATAACGGGCACGTCACCACCTTCAGGAAATTCGTAGGTCTGATTCATATTGGCATCTACATGCAGCATCGGCAAGACATTTTTGGTGGTCATGTCATAGCCGTACTCTGCTAACAGCATAGGATCAAGAGTGACCACGACATTTTCATGCATGCCAGCGGTCAGGTAAGTCACCCCTAAAGGCGGGGTCAGTACCAGTTCGTCATTCATATCGTAGGCGTGAACCACCACAAAGCCATCTTGCTCGAGGGTAATTGCATCAATGCTGATATCGCTACCCATAAGCTCCTGGGGCGATACGCTTAGGGAGGGCTGGGCAAAACTTAGGCCCAAAAGCATCACGATAAGTAAACTTAAATATCTTTTCATTTCTTTCTCCTTTTGAAAGTGTAGGTAGACAGGGATTAACCTGTTTTTGCCTTCAAAGGGTAGATACACAGCTGATCAAAAGTTGGACGTTTATTGCACTTCCAACAAAGTTTGCACCGTTTGCTGAGCTCCTTGGTTTCAACTCGCGATAGCATTCTCGTTACGCTCGGATTAGCTCTCAATAAGTATTGGTGGTGCAATACTTATTGGAAAGGCTATAAGCATTATTTAAGCTGCGTAATGAGCTTAGAACCTGGGCTTTCTTGCACACTTCGGTGAGTATAAAAAAAGCGGACGTGGTGAGCGTCCGCTAAGATAACGGTATTAGGATGATATTGACGGTTAGCTTAAAGGCACTGCCAGAATTGGATTACTGGTTGGTTGAGGACTACCACCAGCCGGTTCAATCGTAATGCCAAAAATACTATCACTGCCCAGGGGCTCAGCAATATCAAAAACACGGCTCGAGCTTATACCAAGGGAAATCGGCGTACCATCTGCAATCTCCCAGGCCTGATAAACCTGCCCGGCAGGGGGGTCCTCATTGAGAACCAAAAAGACCCTGTTATTGGCCCGTTTTGCCAGCGTGCCAAGTTCACCGTTATCGCTTTGCACAGGCTCACACACCGTACCTTGCTCAGCACAAACTTGGGTTAGCTGTCTGCTGATTGGGTCAACTCTGGGACGAAAACCAATATAGGCAAGAATGGCAAGGGCGGCAGCGAGGGCAAAACCTAACCAGACACGGCGAGCACCTGTCGCTTGCTCTTTTACGGTTTCATCCGCTTCGGCTTTTGGCACACTCTCTGGTCCGATAGGCTCGAGTTTAATAACCTTGCCAGCGCCCGCATTTTCATTACGAATGCGCTCGAGTAAACTTGCCTCTGCATTAGCAGGTAAAGCCTCAGGTTCCTGACTTAGCGCTACTTCTGCCATCACTTCAAACATATCGCGTACATAGGCGGCATCGGTCGGATGATCGTTTAAGTAAATCTCTATTTCTCTTTCCTCCTCGGGCGTGAGGCTACCCATGACGTATTCAAGTAGTTTGTCTTGCAAGATTTCGTTATCCATCAGCCTCACCTCCTTTCAGAGTTTCTTTGAGTTTGTTTAAGGCTCCTCGCAACTTAGATTTTATGGTACCAAGCGGTCTTCCAGTTACTTCGGCTACCTGTCCATGGGAATAGCCTTGAAAAAAGGCCAGATTAATAAGCTCTTTTTCTTCACTATCAAGGTTCTCGAGTGCCTCTTCAACATAGATGCGTTCAACATGATCGGGTTGCCTTTCGGGGGCATCCCAATTTTCAAGCGGCATCGTATCAAGATTTGTCCCTCTAATGCGGTTAATCGCCAAACGGTGGCAAATGGTCACCAGCCAGGTTTTAGTGCTGGCCTTCTTATCATCAAAACGTGCAGCATACTCCCAGGCATTGACAAAGGCATCCTGGACACATTGCTGCACTTCATCAGGGTCTTTAAGCATGCGTCTGGCTACTGCCGCCAGATAGGGAGCGTAGCGCCGGTGCAACTCAACAAGTGCGTCTTCCTGACGTGCACTCATGTGCATAACGAGTTCGGCATCTGACATCACCTCCATCGTCATGTAGATACACTCCCTTTCCTGAATTTAGATGTATGAGACTTTATACTCAAGGCTAACTCCAAACTTTTTTTTAACACCATAGGCTGGCCTTTGTTTCTTATTGTCAGTTTACCCCAAGTTTTTTAATGTACGATTTCTACATTAGGAGAGAATGTCAGTTTTAACGTTTTTTGCCCATGCCAAGTACCGTCGTCTGTTGCTCACCGGTTTTTCCGCCTTTATTTTGGTTGGGGCTGTTCAGGCGATGTATGGTCCTAGCTTTGCTTCCTTTCAGGAGCGCTTTGGCTTAAGCACCAGCACTGTTGGCCTTTTGGTCAGCCTGCATTTTATTGGCTCACTCATTAGCATTTTGTCCAGTGGCTTTGTTGTCTTAAAACTGGGTTACCGCACAACCTTATCATTTGCTATAGCCCTCATGGCACTGGGGTCTTTGGGTCTGGCGCTTAGCCCTACCTGGCTCTTAAGCCTGGGCGCCACGTTTTTCATAGGGCTTGGCTTTGGGTTTATAGATGCTGGTATGAATATGCTTTTTGCGCGTAGTTTCGAGGAACAGAGCGCTCCGGCGCTTAATTTACTCAACGCTATGTTTGGCGTAGGAGCCGTACTTGGGCCACTCCTGGTAGCGCTGTTTTTACCTCGAGTCCCTCTTGCCTTTTTAAGTTACACAGTTATTGCAGTCATCGTCTTTTTCTTTGCTCTGGGTCTTCCTAATCCTGAAACACGCATCACCGAAAACACATCTGTTCAGATACCCTGGGGTAAATTTATTGGTTTTTTACTCATCTTCTTTTTTTACGTTATGTCAGAAATCGGCGCAGCCAGTTGGGAAGCAACTCATCTGGCGCCTTACTACGGTGAAGCTCGAGGTGCGCTTTATACCTCGCTATACTGGGCAGCTCTAACGGTTGGGCGCTTTGTCGCTACCCCCATTAGTTCCTTTGTTAAGGCACCAACTCTGGTTTTACTCTCAACCTTTTTGGCGCTTATTGGCGCTCTAGCCGCTCACAACGTGGCGCTAGCACCCTTTGCCTATATGTTTATCGGTTTTGCCTTTGCCCCCTTTTTCCCTACCGGACTCGCCTGGTTAGGGCAAGTTTTTCCCAAACGCATAGAGCAGCTCACCCCTATTGTGATGGCAACCGCCAATATAGGTGCGGTCATCTCCTCGCCGGTCATTGGCTGGTTAATAGATAGAAGCTCGAGTGACGCAGTTCCTACCATTATGTCGGGGGCGGCAATCATTTTACTGAGCATTACAACCCTTCTCTGGCTACGCACTAGAACCTGAATCTGAACAGGGGTCAAAAGTAAAAGAACCTTGCCTAGCGCTTTGCGGGTAAGTTTTCAACAAAAAAGAACCTTGTCAAAATCACCGCAGGGGGGGCAGCGGGTGCGAGATTCGGACAAGGTTCCAATTCTAGTCTAAAGCAGCTACAAAGCGGCTTTTTCCACTTTGCTTACAGAGTTCAGGACTCCTCGGTTTTTTCAATCATGCGGTACTTACCATTAAAGTAAACGAGCGGTTGACCCTCATGCCAGTCCAGATGCTCTATGCGACCAATAAAGAGGGTATGGTCACCTGCATCTACTTTATCTACAGTGCGGCAGGCAATTTGCCCGAGCGCACCTTCGATTACGGGAAAACCGCCCAGGTCGCTAAATTCAGGCTCCAAGTCGTGATCCCAACCGGCAAAATGATTGCTTACACGTTCTTGTCCTTCTGCCAGAATGCTCACGCCGTATTGGTCAGCATCGAGAAGCTTTTCATGTGACTTTGAACGCTTATCAATACTAACCAGTACCAGAGGCGGCTCGAGCGACACCGATAAAAAAGCACTCACGGTAATCCCATGAATATCATCACCTTGCTTCATAGTCACGATGGTAACACCTGAAGCGAACCGTCTTAAGGTTTGTTTAAATCCATCTGCACTAACTTCTGGCATAACTTGCCCTCCTGCGCATCATGTTCTTAGACACAGTGTTCTTACACATAATGCTCTTACACATAATGTACGTACTATACCGAAGTTTGGTCTGGGGAAAATACGACTTTAGCCCTAGCTCACCTCTCTTGTGCAAGATACTTCTAAACCGCTAGCCCCTAAGCCGTAAACTAAGAGCAGTGAAAGCGGTTCAGGTTTACTTTGTCAATGATTCTTCGGCTAACCAGAACTGGGGAAGCCGAGCTACCAGTCAACTTTTGAAACAACAAAGCCTCGAGGCAGGTGGCACACTGGTGGCAAGTTTGCCACTGGCAGATTTAAATCGTCCCAACTGGCAAACTACCCCTGGAGGGCACAAGTTCTATCAGCAAACGCAAAGCCTGCTAGGCCGCTCGAGTTTTCTACAAAAGGCAGGCTCGAGCCTCTTAAACCGCGCGATTAGCCGACTACCCGACCCGGCTCCTGCTAACTGGTCTCAGTTTGAAAGCAAAGCAATAGCGGTTAAAAAGGGTCAGCTACTCCCGCATATAAAAGAAGCGCTTGAACACTGTGACATGGTGCTGATTAATGGCGAAGGTGGCATCTTAGAAAATCAGCGCGAAAGCCGCATGATGCTTTTTATTGCCTATCTGGCAAAAACTCATTTTAATAAGCCAGTTGCGCTGGTTTGCCACACTGCAGATTTAAGCCATCCCACCCTGTTTGAGATAGCAGAGCAGGTTTACCCTTTATTAAATGATGTCGTTTTCCGCGACCCGACTTCCTTTGAGCGCTACGGCGCACTGGGTAAAACGCGCTTTGCCGCCGATGTCACCTTTGCCCTGGAGCCTGCTCCTGTTGAAACCTGGACACCTCTGGCCCAGAGGCGAGGCTACTTTGACCACTATCCAAATGAGAGTCTGGCATTCGATCCTGCCAAACCTTTTATCTGTTTGGGCGGAAGCTCGAGCTTTAGCCCCAGACACCAGCCAGGTTCTAATCCACAAGAGGCACTCGCCCAGCTAGCCCAAAGTCTTGGGGAGCTTGCTCAGGTCGTTCTGGTTGCTTCTGCACTTCCAGATGAGCGCATACTCGAGCCCCTTGCCAAGGAACTCGAGCTGCCTTATATTCCTCTGGCGACTGCTCCGCTACAAGGCCTCGATCTTTTAGCCAATGCCAGTCTCTATGTTGGTGGACGCTGGCACGGTGCCATTTTTGCCTTAAGGGGTGGTACACCTGTCATTGCTTTTGCGGCAGAGACCTTTAAGCTCGAGGCGCTTATCGGTCAATATGATTTGCATCCCTGTTTTAGCAGTCAGGACTTGGCAGGCCAGCAAGATGAAATGGTGCGCATGAGTCAGTCCTATCTGGAACAGGGGCAGAGTCTAAGAGAAAAGTTAAAAACTCGTTCAAAGATGTTTGTGGACTCGAGCCAGGAGCACGTATCTCTCATCCGCCAGCTTTCGCAGCACCCAGACTAAGGCCAGGAATCCTCATATGCTACGATACCTCCGGCTATGACGCCCGAGAGTATATGCCCTAAACTGATTGCCCTTGATCTCGACGGCACGTTATTAAACTCCGCTGGCAAATTAAGTGAGCGAAGTTTGAAAGCCATTGCTGGTCTAAAAGCCAAAGGCACCAGACTTGTACTTTGTACGGGGCGCCCACCGAGGTATATAAAAATGCTGGCAGATGAACTCGAGCTTGCCGATCTGGTAGTTGCCTATAACGGCGCTGCCATTGTCAACCTGACAAAGCAAACTGCTGACTATAGGCATCAGCTAAGCAGAGCAGAAGCACTCGAGCTGCTAAGGGTCATGCGGCACAGCCACCCAGAGGCCATGGCAGGCATGGAAACCCATCATGGCTGGTATCTTGACGAGCAGCTCTATGCCATTCGAAAGCCCCAGCTACTGGCGCGTAATCTGGCTTTACCCGACGGCTACGGCGAGCTTGAATCCTTTATCACCAATGCCGTTATTAAAGTCTTTTTTCGCCACCCGGACATAGCAGCTGAAACTCTGAGCCATGCCATAAAAGATTTGGGACTCTATGCCACCTGGTCCAGTCCTTATCTTTTAGAAGTCATGGCAACTAAGGTCAATAAGCAAGAAGCCATTGCCCACCTGGCAGAGCAGTACGATTTTGCCCAGCATCAGGTTGCTGCTTTTGGTGATCAAAATAATGACAAAGAGCTGATTAGCTGGGCTGGCTTTGGCGTAGCCATGGCTAATGCTAGCGAAGAGCTTAAAAGCGCAGCCGATTTTGTCACCAGCTCAAATAATGAAGACGGGGTAGCCCGGGTGCTAGAAGCATGGCTTTAAAAGAAAAAGTTCTGGCGCTCGATGTTGGAGAAGCCCGTATAGGTCTGGCACTTGGCGAACTTGGTTCATCTTTTGCCTTTGGACGCGGCTATCTAACACGAAAAAGCCTCGAGACCGACATTCTTGCATTAAAAAATCTCCTTACCAAAGAAAACGCCAGCTACTTTGTGATTGGTCTTCCTCGCCGTACCGATGGTGCCGATTCAGCCCAGACTGAACGCGTTCGGGCCTTTGCCGCTGCCCTGGAAGCAGCTGGCTTAAGCTATGACTTTGAAGATGAGCGCTTTACCACCCGTATGGCCGGACAAAACATCTTAAAAAGTGGCAAAAAGAAAAAACAGCGTCAGGAAAAGGGGCTCTTAGATGAAGCCTCTGCCATTTTGATACTCGAGTCTTACCTCAGCCGAAAAAAACAGGCTAAACTGGATACGCCGTGAACCCATCCCTCGAGCCTCAAGATTCCCCCAAGCAGCCCGTTAAACGAAAAAAAAGAAAGCACTGGTTAAGGCGTCTTCTCTTAGGGGGCGTTAGCTTTTTGCTGCTCGTTCTCGTTCTGGTTATTGCGGCCCGCTTTTATATCAAGGGCGAACTTAGCCCGGTTTCAACCGTAAGGCAGGCTGGTCAATTTGAGGTTTTACCCGGCTGGGGCGGGAAACGGGTTGCCACCGAACTCGAGCGCTCCGGACTCATTCGCAATGCCCGCATTTTCTCGTATTATTTACGCTTTAATAATCTTGACACCCAAATTGGTGAAGGGCTTTATGACCTTGACCCCAGCATGAGTTCGGCTGAAATTGCCGCTAACCTTGCCAAGGGAGGCCGGCCTCGCACTGTTCGCATGATTATTCCTGAGGGCTTCCGCCTGCAGGATGTGGAAAACCGCCTCAATGATACCGGTATTGCCGATGCTGGCACCTGGAACGCTCTGCTGCATTATCCAGATCATCAGCTCTTTAGTCTGATACCCGAAGGCAAAACCTTTGAAGGCTTTCTCTTTCCTGCCAGTTATGACATACCAGTAAAAAGTGCTGCCTTTGATGTACTGAAACTGATGTATGGTCGTTTTGAACAGGAGCTGAATGATGACATTAAGGCACAGCTCGAGGCACTCAATCTTTCGGTCTATGACTGGGTAACCCTAGCCAGCATCGTCCAGTCAGAAGCCGCCAACTTTGAAGAAATGCCAGTTATCGCCGGAGTATTTCTCAACCGACTTGACCTGGGTATGGCCCTGCAATCTGACCCTACCGTAGCCTACGGTTTGGGTAAGGACCTGCCAGAACTTAACGCCCCCGCCGGAGATTTTGAAGTTGACCACCCATGGAATACCTATACTCGAGCCGGTCTACCCGAAAGCCCCATTAGTAATCCAGGCAGTGAAGCCCTGGAAGCAATTTTAAACCCTGTCAGACAAACCGCTGATGGTCAGGACTATTTATATTTTCTACATGGCTTTGACGGTGACCAGAAGGTCTTCAGGCCCAATACCAATCTGGCTGACCACAACAGAGATGTCAGCCGTTACTTACGCTGATGCCAGCGGGTCAATACTTCCTGTTCTTTTTCTCTTGAAATGCCTGCCTGCCACTGGTGCTCCGGGTCACGGCTCTTAAGCCAGACCAGCGTATCCTTAACCGTATCTTTTAAGCTACGCGTCGTTAAACCTTCTGCCAGAGCCTTCTGATTGCTGGTGCGTAAAAAGGCTTCTAAGTCAGCAGGTACCCAAATCGGCAAGCCCATCCAGGGAGCAACCTCGTGCTCCAACAAAAAGGTCTCGTCCACCCAGGTAAAGCTGGCATCACTTCCACTGACCTGTTTACAGGTTTCCAGCAGGTCACCAAAACCATGCTTATCTGGTGCAATAACCATATTAAAAGCCCCTGCCAGCTTTCGCTCGGCAGCAGCAACCGTCCAGCTTGCCAAATCTCTCACATCAATAAACTGTAGCGCCTTCTCTGGGCGATGGGGCGCCATCACTTCGCCCCCCTGAGCAATACGGTGGGGCCAGTAGCTAAAGCGGTCAGTCGTGTCAAATGGTCCTACAATTAGCCCGGGCCGCGGTACAAGTACCCGATCTGCCATAAGTTCAGTAGCGGCCTGTTCACAGAGCACCTTTAGCCCCCCATAGGTTTCGCCTGTAACTTCCTCAACCGTTTCATCTTCCAGCTTGGCCAGTTCGCCCTCTTCATCCTGTAAAGGAATATCCTGATGCCGATACACTGAAATGCTCGAGATAAGTGTGTAGTGCCCACACGTCTCGCCTAGCACCTCAAGCAGGCTTCTTACCTGTCTGGGAAAATAGGCACAGGTATCAATCACTGCGTCCCAGGACATCCCCCCTAATTTGGCAAGGTCTTCTGGCTTGTTTCGGTCTCCCTGAATATGCTCGAGTTCAGGAAAGACCTCTTTATGGCTCCCCCGATTAAAAAGCGTAAGGGTGTGCCCCTTAGCCAGCGCTGTTTCAACCAGATGGCGTCCAACAAAGCGCGTACCGCCAATAATTAAAATGTTCATGCTTTACTATAAACTAAAACCGGACATCCCTAATGCCTGGTTATAAGCCCGCTTAAGACGCTCAACCCCTGAGCGTATAGCCTCTGGTTCTGTTCCTGAATAACATAGTCTGAGTGCCCGTTTTCCACCGGGTTCAAAAAAGAAGCTCGAGCCAGGCATAAAACTGACCCCTGCTTTAGTGGCTTCAGCCAGCAGCTCGCCACTTTCAAGATGATGTAGCTGCGCCCAGATATAAAGTCCACCCTGAGACTTCTGCCAGCTAAGCCCTTCGGGAAAAGCCTCTTGCAAACTTGCTTCCATGACTCTGGCCCGCTCCTGATGTTTCAGGCGTAAGAGTTTGAGGTAATTATCGTAGACCCCGTTAGTGAGCAGGTCAGCCAGCGCCAGCTGACTGAGGCCAGGGGTAAACAGATCTCCCTGAGCTTTGACTAAGGCCAACTGATCAATGATGGCTTCATCGGCAACGATGTAACCAAGTCTGAGTCCTGGGGCAAAGGTTTTAGACAGGCTGCGAATATAAAGCACCAGACCACTTCCCTCGAGCTCAAATAAGCTGGGGGGCGGCTCGGTGGCAAAGTAGAGGTCACGGTAGGCCTCATCTTCGACAATAGGTGTGCGGTATTTTCTAGCCAGGTCTATGATGCCCTGTCGCGTTTCCAGAGAAAGGGTGCAAGCTGTTGGGTTTTGAAAACTGGGGTTTAGATAAAGTAACTTTGGCCGATGTTTTATCAGGCTATCCTCGAGTTCATCTAGGTCGGCCAGCGTCATATCCCAACCGCTCAGCACAGCACCTGAAAACTGAAAACTTTGTATGGCGCCCAGATAGCCCGGCCAGTCCATCACTACCCTATCTTGCGGATAAATAAGGCAGCGTGCAATCAGGTCAAGAGCCTGCTGCGTACCAGCAACAATCATGACCTCCTCATGTCTAACCCCTTCACGTGTCGCAATACACTCACGCAAATAGGGGTGGCCTTCTGCGGGCAAAAAGCCCAGTGTATCTCTAGGCTGGCTACGCAACCTGGACTCTGTGACCGCCAGAAAACGCTCAACCGGGAAGTACTCATATGCTGGTTGCCCCGCACTGAAAGAAATCATCTGGGGTTTATTAGATGCCAAAAGGGCGCGAATATCTGGCCCTAAGTGCCGCTGAATCAGCGGGCTGACCTTACCGCGCCAGGCAAACTGAGCCCCTAAACGATCTGGGCGAGCACTGATAAAAGTACCGCGACCAACATAGCTGCGCACCAGTCCTCTGGCCTCGAGTTCTTCATAGGCATTGACGGCTGTGGTTCTACTGATAGCCAGTAAGCCGGCCAGTTTTCGCTCAGACGGGAGCTGATCACCGGGTTCCAGCTTGCCCGTCTTGATAGCTTCAGTGAGGCTCGAGCAAAGCTGCAAATAAAGAGGGGTTGCCGAATCGGCGTCCAGGTTTATCAGGTTCCAGTCCATGCTATATTTTCGCGGTAATGAAACCTAAGCTCAATAACCAATTCAAAATTGGCTCTTTCGGCTTTTGTTTGCAGGACATATCTTACTGACATGCCTACTCTCTTGCCGATTATTTCATTTGCCTTTGTCATGTCCATTACGCCTGGCCCCAATAACATTATGCTCTGGGCCTCAGGCGCTAACTTTGGCTTTAAACGCAGCCTGCCGCACATGCTGGGCATCAATCTGGGCTTTGGCTCATTACTGCTGCTTTGTGGCCTCGGCTTAGGCGCTCTCTTTGAGCAATTTCCTCTTTTTCAACTGCTCCTTAAAATAGGCGGTTCCCTTTATTTGGTCTATCTGGCCTACCGCATCGCTACGGCTTCAGGAATCAAACAGGGTGAGGCGGCTAAGCCCATTAATTTCTGGGAAGCTGCCAGTTTTCAGTACATCAACCCCAAAGCCTGGGTTATGGGGCTTACGGCTATGAGTGCTTTCGTACTACCACAGGGGTCTTTTATCTTAAGCACTTTGGTTATTACGCTAATTTTTATGCTGGTGAATCTGCCTTGCATTAGTGTCTGGGTCATTTTTGGCAGTGCAATGGGCAGATTTCTGACAAACCCTAAACTTCGCCTCGCATTTAATTTGACTCTGTCAGCCTTACTCATTGGCATTATCTTCATGCTTTTCTAAGCCTTGAAGGTCGAGGCTTGCTGTTATCCAGGCCTCCTCTTAAAAGTTCGCTGGCAACCCCATGTCTATATCTAGTGAAACTGTGTAGTCCCACACGTAACTAAATCGCTACACAAGCCGCAAACTTGTTAGCATAGCCTCGTTGACAGTAAAAGCTGCTTCGCTTACGATATGGCGTTAATTTAGCACCTATCTATGTGACAGAATCAGCCCGCATTTAAATGCTGATTCGGCTATTTTCAGGAGGTTACGTGAATTTTTTGCTTGGCATATCCAGGGCAATTGACTACGTTACGACTAAACTTGGTCAGCTTATGTGGTGGATGAGCCTGTTTATGGTACTTATCGGCGCCTTTAATGTTATAACTCGCTATGCATTTGGACCCATTTCACAGATTTTTGGCACCAATGTTGCTCAGCTACTTTCTGGCAACCGCTATTTATCCATGCAAACCTTTGCCTATGACATGATTTTTTTACTCGGTGCCGCTTATGTTTTAAAGTCAGATGGGCATGTTCGGGTAGATATTGTGTACTCGAGCCTCAAAGCCAAGGCCAAAGCCTGGATTGACATTTTAGGTGCCGCCTTTTTCCTGATTCCTTTTTGCTGGTTTGCTTTTGCCTTTAGCCGCAAGAATATTTTTAGCTCCTGGGCTAAGCTCGAGGCTAGCCCTGACCCCGGAGGCATACCACTTTACATTATCAAAACGGTGGTGCCTGTAGCGCTTTTTATTTTGATCTTTCAAGGCATTTCAGAAATCATCAAAAATCTTGCCTTTTTATCGGGTCACCCCAAATCCGGTAGCATTCATCAGACCCATGAAGAAAAGCGCCCGGGTGAGCATGTGGTCGAGCAAACGGAGGGTTTTTAATGTTAGGTCTTTGGATGTTTGCTGCCGCCGTGATACTTCTGCTCATTGGTTACCCGGTTGCCTTTAGTCTCGGCGGCACAGCAGTTATTTTTACCCTTTTAGGTAGCGATTTGCTCCCCAATATGGGCGTGCCTCTACCCTGGGCACCGTTGTTTGACCTGGACCCCGATTTGCCTTTTAGAGTTGCCCGGCTAAATGCCCTGCCCTCTCGCATTTTCAACATTATGGGTAACTACACCCTGGTTGCCGTACCCTTTTTTGTCTTTATGGGTGTGATGCTCGAGAAATCAGGGCTGGCCGAAGATTTGCTCGAGACTATGGGCATACTCTTTGGTCGCTTACGAGGTGGCCTGGCGCTTAGCGTTGTAGCGGTAGGTGCCCTTTTGGCAGCGTCAACAGGTGTTGTAGGCGCCTCGGTTGTCACTATGGGTGTCTTGGCGCTGCCTGTTATGCTCAAATACAACTATGACAAAGGTTTAGCTACAGGTGTGGTCGCCTCGTCAGGCACACTGGGGCAAATCATTCCCCCGAGCATCGTTCTGGTTATTCTGGGCGACCAGATTGGTGTCGATGTCGGCAGTTTATTTTTAGCCTCCTTTATTCCTGGGTTTATGCTGGCAGGGCTATTTATGGTCTGGGTTATTTTTGTCGCCATTACCCAGCCAAAAGCAGCACCTGCGCTACCCGCTGAAGCGCGAACCCTCAGCGGTGTGCAGCTGTTCTTGCGCGTTATCAAAAACCTTATTCCGCCGCTCTTTTTGATTGTGCTGGTTTTAGGCACCATTCTTATTGGGCTGGCGACGCCAACCGAAGCTGGCGCCATGGGCGCGATTGGCGCCATGATTCTAGCAGCCATAAACCGCCGCCTAAACCTGAAAAACCTGATTGCTACCATGGACCAAACGGTCAAGTTAACCAGTATGGTATTCACCATCTTGATTGGTGCGACATTCTTTAGTTTTGTTTTTGGTCAACTTGGTGGAGCCCATGTGGTTGATAACTTCTTGCTCAATTTGCCAGGTGGCTTTTATGGCTTTATCTTCTTTACCATGCTGGTCATTTTCCTGCTGGGCTTTTTCATTGACTTTATTGAGATTACCTTTATCGTAGTGCCACTTATTGCACCAATTGCCAAGCAGTATCTGGCGACTGTTTATGGTGTAGATATGGAACACACCATGATGATCTGGTTTGGCGTGCTCATTGCCATGAACCTACAGGCGTCCTTCCTAACGCCCCCTTTTGGGTTTGCGCTTTTTTACCTGAAAGGGGTTGCCCCGCCAAGCATTAAAACCACAGATATCTATAGGGGTATTATTCCTTTTATTGCCATTCAGCTCATAGCCTTACTCCTTATCATCTTCTTTCCTAGCATCGTTACCTTTTTGCCTAGCTGGGCTGCCAGTTTGTCAAGTAACTAGATTGCTAACTGCCGAACTTTTTGCTCGGCAGTTTTTTTAATTCTGCCCAGTTTGCTAAACTAGAGTTTACAAAAAGATTAAGCTATGATTCTTCTTAAAGATTTGCCTATTATTTTGGCCTTATTTGCTTTTGCCTTTGGCAGCCTGGGGTTATTGGCGGCCCAGTTTAACAGGCTTCAGCAAGCAATACCCAATTTGCGGAGAAACAGCTATCTTTATCTCTTAAGTGGCCTTTTACTAACCCTTGGCATACTGATTAAAGGCTACCTCGAGCCTCAGGAACCCTTAAACTACGAGCTGGAACTCTTATCTGAACCTGCTGACAACTTTCTGTCTAACTTGGTCATAACCGATGATGAAAGCGCTATTAGTGTCAATATTATTCCCATTCTTACGCTCAAACTTTCTTTTATAAGAGTTGAACTAATAAGCGACCCTCCTCAGGCAGATGTCTTTGTGGAAGGCAAACTCCGGGGTCAAACCCCCTTAAAATTAATTATTCCTAAAAACCAAACGGTTCGCTATCAGGTGTCAGCAGCACCTAATCCAGAACTTGGACTGCGCTATGAAAGTTTTAGCTCGAGTTTTAAGGAAGTAGAGAATAAAGAAATCAGCGTCTGGTTGAACCGCATTACCCAATAGAAAGAGCACGCTCGCCGCCCCATCCCTCTCGCGGTTGCGAGCGTGTCTTTCCTTGAAAGAGCCGTCCGGCACTTGTATGTGCATCTGCCCTGCTCTTTCACCTAAGAATAGAATAGCCGACTTTCCCAATTCTTACAGACCTGTTCTATACCACTTATGAAGGCTCGGCTAAAGGCATTTTGCTCTCTAAACCAGCCTTGATTGACTCGAGGCCCAAAACTAGCTTGACAGAACTAAGCAGCGTCCTTTAAACTCATTAGCGCTATTAGCTACTGATGGCCCATCGTCTAATGGCAGGACAAGTGATTTTGGATCACTCGGTCGGGGTTCGAGTCCCTGTGGGCCAGCCAAAGAAAGCCTCGTGTCAGACGAGGTTTTTCTTTTTGTTGCTCACCAGCTCTTAGTAAACAGTACCGATTAACGTGGATGGCGTACAATCGGGTCTTTTTCCAATCTTTAAACTTGAGACAATTTGGACGAATCAGTTTCCTCTCAAGTTGTGGTATTTGGCACCCTTGCTGGTTGTTTGGTTCTATTCATTACAAGCTTTATTCGATACGACCTGGTAGCCATGTCTGCTCTGCTTTTTCTTACGTTTTGGGGCATCATACCTAGTGAAAAGAGTTTTAGCGGCTTTGCAAATCCGGCAGTGATTACTGTCGTGGCTGTTCTCATTTTGAGCAAAGCGCTTGAAAATGCCGGTCTTGTTTCTTTAATAGGCAGCTGGGTTGCTAAAGTGGGTCAGAGGCCTATGCTTCAGGTAGCCGTCCTCACCTCCCTGGTCGCTTTTTTATCTGCATTCATTAACAATGTCGGGGCCTTGGCTCTACTCATGCCAGTTGCCATACAGCTAGCTCGTAAATCGAAACGCTCACCCTCTTATCTGCTTATGCCAATGGCTTTTGGCTCCCTATTAGGAGGAATGACCACCTTGATTGGCACGCCACCCAATCTCATAATTTCAGACTTCCGGCGTCAGACAGGCGGCACATCGTTTAGCATGTTTGACTTCAGCCCAGTAGGATTAGGGATAGCACTTTTGGGAATAGTTTTTATTTCGCTATTTGGCTGGCGCCTGGTACCAAAACGGCAAAGCGGAGCAGACAAAAACAATCTCTTTAACATCGAAGATTATTTGAGTGAGGTCATTGTTCCAGATGACTCTGAGTGGGTAGATCAGCAGCTTATTCAGCTTATGGACAAACAGGACGAGCTATTGGTTTTAGCCTTACTTCGAGGCAAATCCAAATTTAGCGCACCAAGTCCCTATCTAACTTTAAAAGGTGGCGACATTCTGATTTTAAGGGCAGACTCAGAATCCCTGAGTCAGTTTGTTGAGCAGCATAAGCTCGTTCTTAGTGGTGATAAAGAATTACCCCAAGACACCTTAAACTTTGATGAGGTTTCCGTTATTGAAGCTGTGGTTACCCGCTTCTCTCCAGCGGAAAAACGTACGGCTCGAGACCTGAATCTAAGAACCCGCTTCAGCAGCAACTTACTGGCTATCGCTCGCCGGGGTCAAACTTTTCAGCGTCGTTTAAGCGATGAAAAACTTCGAGTGGGTGATGTACTGCTCTTACAGATGCCTCATGAAGCCAGGGCTGACATTTTAAACTCTTTAGGATTACTACCTTTAGCCGAACGAGATCTCAAACTGGCCAAACCTCGCCGCCTTATCTTTACCCTGGTGATTTTTATTGCGGCTCTTTGCCTGTCAGCATTTGGCATTTTCCCATCAGCAGTAACGTTTAGCGGGGCTGCTCTGCTCCTGGTTTTAAGTCCTGTGATTAGCCTGCGGGAAGCGTACGCTGCCATAGATTGGAGCATTGTGGTGTTGCTTGGTGCCATGATTCCTGTCGGTGAGGCACTCGAGACTACGGGAGGCGCCCAGCGTATTGCAGAGTTTTTATTGGCTTCTACCTCTGCCCTTTCGCCTACAATAATTCTGGGTTTGGTTTTACTTATGGCAATGTTTCTCTCTGATGTCATCAATAATGCTGCCGCGGCGATTGTTATGGCTCCCATCGGTATAAGCCTGGCTAATGGTCTTGGTGTTTCAGCCGATGCCTTTTTGCTGGCTATTGCTATTGGCGCATCCTGCGCCTTTCTAACCCCCATTGGACACCAAAGCAATACGCTGGTCATGGGACCAGGCGGCTACCGCTTTGGTGACTATTGGCGCATGGGCTTGGTGCTCGAGCTACTTATCTTGCTGGCAGCCATCCCATTACTCCGATTTTTCTGGCCCTTTGACGTCTAAAAACGCATAAAACTTTGACATTCTCTTCATTTAGCCTGTTACAAAAAGGTAATGGGACAAGGCTCCTTTTGTAAGCGCCCAAAACATGAGATACTAGTTTTACTATGATGCAAGCAGCTTCTCAGGATTCGCCTATCATCACGCCTAGCCTATTAGATCAGGTTGCCAATGAGCTTAAGTGGAAAATTCAGGGCGAAGTACGCTTTGATAGCCGTGCTAAAGCCCTTTATGCAACAGACGCCAGCCCTTACGAAATTATGCCTTTGGGCGTAGTTCTACCGAAAACGATTGAAGACATTAAGCATGTGGTTGATATAGCCAATAAATACCGGCTTGCTGTTTTGCCCAGAGGCGGCGGCACCAGTCTGGCAGGACAAACCGTAGGCGAAGCCATTGTGCTGGATGTATCAAAATACCTAACCCAGATTTTAGATTTTAATCCTGAGGAGCGCTGGGTCAAGGTGCAACCTGGCGTTGTCAGAGATGAGCTTAATCAGTTTTTAGCCCCGCACAGCCTGCAATTTACCCCGGATATCTCAACTACCAACCGCGCCAATGTTGGTGGCATGGTTGCCAATAATAGCGCTGGTACTCGCAGCATCAAATATGGCAAAACCGTTGACGCGGTTATCAGTATGACCGTAATGTTTGCCGATGGCAGCATCGCTGAATTAAAAGCGCTAAATAACACTGAGCTTAAGCAAAAACTCGAGCTAAAAACCCTCGAGGGCAAAATCTACCGCACCGTTCACAAAATCGTTACGGAGCATAAAGACGAAATTGAAGCGCGTTTTCCCAAGGTCATGCGCCGTGTGGGTGGTTACAATCTGGATGAGTTTACTCAGGGGCAAGCATTTAACCTTGCCAAACTGGTGTCAGGGTCAGAAGGTACGCTGGCGATTATTCTAAATGTAACCCTGAGACTCGAGCCTGTTCCCAAATACCGCATGCTCTCGCTGCTGCACTACAAAACCCTCAATGATTCTTTAAGATCTGTCAAATATATTAACGAGCATAATCCCTCTGCAGTAGAAATCTTTGATGACGAGCTATTTAAACTCGGCCTGGCCAATCCTAATCTTTCTCCTATGCTCGGCTGGCTTAACGGTATGCCTGAAGCCGTGCTGATGGTCGAGTTTGACGGCACAACCGCAGAAGAGATGGAAGCTGGCTTTAACAGTATGATGGCCGATGAGCGCATCAGCAACCTGGCCTATCACAATTATGTTGCCAGAGAAGCCGCCAAGCAATTTGAAGTGCTCGAGTTCCGCCGGGCAGGTCTGGGCATTTACTCTACGGTCAAGGGTAAACTTAAACCAACAGCCTTTATTGAGGATGCAGCCATCCCACCCGAGCATCTTGCTAACTACATCCCAGAGGTTAAAGCTGTTTGTGAGAAATACAATGTCCCTGTGGTTTTCTATGGTCACGCCTCAGTTGGCGTGATTCACTCGAGACCCCTGCTTGATCTGAAAACAGCAGAAGGGGTAAAAACCTACGAAAATGTGAGCCGTGATGTTTTTGAACTCGTCAAAAAATATGGTGGTTCCTGGAGCGGTGAACATGGTGACGGCCTGATTCGCTCCTATCAAAACCAAAACCTCTTTGGCGACATCATCTATCAGGATTTTCAAACTATTAAATCGACCTTTGACCCTAAGAACCTGATGAACCCTGGAAAGATTGTCGATAGCCCACCTATGACTGAAAATCTGCGCTACGGTGATGGTTATCCTAATCCCGAACTGGAAACTTATTTTGATTTTTCAGATGATGGGGGTTATCTGGGTGCCATTGAAATGTGTACAGGTGTAGGCGCATGCCGCAAAACTACCACCGGAACCATGTGCCCCAGCTATATGGCTACCCGTGACGAAGACCACTCGACCAGAGGACGCGCTAACATTTTGCGAGAAGCCATGAACGGCCGTTTGCCGGGCGGACTAACCAGCCAAGAAGTGTACGACGTTTTAGATCTTTGCCTCGAGTGTAAAGCCTGCAAAGCCGAATGCCCCAGCCAGGTAGATATGGCCAAAATCAAGTATGAGTTTTTGCAGCAGTACTATGACAAACACGGCACCCCCCTTGGAGTAAAAGCCTTTGCCTATGCCTTCAAAACCAGTCCTTTAGGCAATGCGCTGGCGCCTCTCGCTAACCGAGTTCTGCCCATTTCGCCCTTTCGCTGGATGCTGGAAAAGACCTTAAATGTAGATAAACGCCGCGTTATGCCGAGCTACGCCAAAGAAGGCTTTGGCAAATTTATCAAAAACCATAAGGCCAGCACTACTGCTAACAAAGCCAAGGTTGCCCTCTTTACCGATACCTGGACGATGTACCATGAACCCGAAGTTGGTATTGCCGCAACCAAGGTGCTCGAGCACCTTGGCTACAGCGTAGAATTTATCAATTATCAGTGCTGTGGTCGCACCCTTATCTCTAAAGGCTTACTTAAAGACGCCAAAAAACAGGCCGAGAAAAATGTCAAAACGCTCAGTTCCTATGTTGAGCAGGGCATTCCGGTAGTTGGTTTAGAGCCCTCCTGTGTGAGTGCTTTTCAAGATGATTACCGCGATCTTATCCCTGGTGAAAAAACCAGCGCTGTCGCCGATCATGTCAAAATGATTGACCAGTTTTTAGCCAAAGAATGGACCCAGGGCAAGCTCGAGCCCAGCAAAAGCTTTAAGAAAAGCAAGCAGCCTGTCATGCTGCACGGTCACTGTCAACAGCGCGCCATCATGGGTACTAACCAAACCAAAGCTGTCCTTGGCTGGACGAGTGAACAAGTACAGGAAGTAGACTCAGGTTGCTGCGGCATGGCAGGTTCGTTTGGCTATAGCCACTATGATGTCTCCATGCAAATCGGTGAGCGCCGCCTCTTTCCTGCCGTGCGCGAACATGCTGGTGAAGTGGCTGCTTGCGGGTTTAGCTGCCGTCACCAGATTAAGGATGGTACCCAAAGAGAGTCCAAGCATGTGATTGAACTCCTGGCAGAAGCAATTCCTTAGCCAAAGCATTTTCTAGAATTTATTTTTCTTTCTAGAAAGTCTGCTAGACTGAGTCATGAAGCAATTTAGCATCAAAAATGATCAGGCATCTGAGCTTTTAGATAAGCCAACAAAACTTACAGGTCAGGGCAAAACGGAAACAGTTATAAAAGCACTCGAGCTGTACGAGTCTAGCTTATCTAAACGTAAGGACATTGAGCCGACTTTCCGCCCCCCCCTTTGACATAATTCAGGAATGAGTCATGGCAAGCTAGGGTATGAAGGAAAGATATAAGA
>JAGQHN010000003.1:0-13096 GCA_020431825.1 Trueperaceae bacterium
TTGCTGAAACACGTCAAAGGAAACCAGGGGCAAGTGGGGGAGAGGCAGGGTTCTGGGTATGGACCCAATTCTGCCTACCTCAGCAAAATACGGAAAAAAGGAGACAAAAGTTGCGATGAGTAGTGCTGCCATACTGGCGGGTATAACCTGTAATCGCTTTGTCTTTAACCAGAAAAACATAATGACGATGGTAAAAAGTCCCAGAAGCATGCTCGCAAAATGAGGCTCAGTTAACCATTCATTCAAGGTGCGCCAGCTGATAATCAGGATGCTTTCTCCCTCAGCTTTGGGTACACCTAAAAATCCGGGAAGTTGTTGCAGAAAAATAATAACGGCAATGCCATTGGTGAAACCTGTGACGACGGGCCAGGGAATGTAGTTTATATATTTGCCCAGACGCGCAAAGCTGAGTACCAGCAGTAAAATGCCCGCCATGACGCCCAGAAGAGGGAGAGCACCGACACCATATTGAGCGACAATGGGGAGTAGAACAGCTGTCATAGCGCCTGTAGGGCCAGAGACTTGCAGGCTCGAGCCACCAAAAAACGCTGCCACAATGCCTGCAATAATGGCCGTATAGAGACCTGCGGCCGCACCTGCCCCGGAACTTATGCCAAAACCAAGCGCGAGCGGAAGGGCGACAATTGCGACCGTTAAGCCTGCCAGTAAATCATTCTTAAAAAATCTTGGTTTGTAATCTTTTGCGTTTGGTAAAAACGTCTTTAGAGACTCGAGCACGCCTTGGGCCTGCTTTCTAATGATGTCTAGCTCGAGCTAGCAAACTTCAAAATACTCTTCTCTTTGGGTGTTTAGCAAGCATAAAAGTACATAGTTAAGCCATGCGAGGGTGAGCATATCGGCAAACTTATAAATCCATCCTGTATTGATAGCCAGTTTCTTTCTTATTTCTGTGCGAATTGGCTTGTCAGAGGGTGAGTGCTTAGGCTATACTCTTGCAGTTGCAGGCAAGCTGCTTGCATAGCGTTGTGGCGATGTAGCTCAGCTGGTTAGAGCGCACGACTCATAATCGTGAGGTCGTCGGATCGTGACCGACCATCGCTACCAAAGAAACGTCGTCTAAGACGTAAAAAGTAAAGGTCAGGCATATATGTCTGGCCTTTTTGCTTTGCAGTGCACAGCCAATTTACAGCCACAAGATTCTAGTAAGTTAGGATAAACCGATTGAGGTAGATAAACTTCAAGACCAGTTCATATGAGAAAAGGTGGCACTATGAAACCCCAAGCTTACGGACCTACAGATGCAACTACGACAAAAATCGGCCTTGGAGGAGCCTTTCTGACAGCCAGTTCTTTTGCGGATGGTGTAGCAACCGTTCGCCGTGCTCTTGACCTCGGTGTACGTTACTTCGATACCTCACCCATGTACTGCCAGGGCGCATCTCAAGCCGTTTTTGGTGAAGCACTCGAGGGGGTTGAGCAGGATTATCTGCTGGCTACCAAACTGGGCTACTTTGCCAAGCCTTCGCGTTTTCAATCCCGCACGGCTCTCCTGACTCAGTTTGAAGAAAACTTGCGGTTACTTAGACGAGAAAGCGTTGATACTCTCCAGGTTCATGAGGCTGACTTCCACCACTGGTGGTCAAAGGATGACTCTGTTCAAGGGCGATTAAAGCCAGATATTGACTATCACTTTGATGATGCCCCTGGACTCAAAACGCTAAGAGAGCTAAAGGAAGAAGGGCGCTGCCGCTTTATTGGTATCTCAGGCAATACCGCCGATAATATGCAACGCGTTTTAGAGAATATAGACATTGATACCTTTTTGTTGGCCTTTAATTACGATCTTATTTGTCGCCGTGCCAGAGATATTCTGCCGATTGCCAGAGAGAAGGGCTGTGTTGCCCTTGTCGGTGCAATCTTTCAACGAGGTTTGGCTAGCCCACAACCAGAACGCCTGAATAACCCACCCGATTGGATGACACCTGATCTGGTTACGCGCTACCAGAATCTTTATCAGCTGCAGCGTGAAAGTGGCATGTCGCTTGCGGAAATGGGGGTTCGCTATGTTGCTGCTCAAGATGATATTGATACCATCATTATTGGGGCTAAATTGCCCAGTGAGATTGAAGAATGTGTAAAAGCGGTAGAAAAAGGTCCATTGCCCGAAGACTTACTTAGAGAGATTGAGGCAAATGTAGCTTAGTTTTGATAGGGCTAAGGCTCGAGCCGAATTTCCGGCAGATGAAAGCTATCACCCGTTTTCTCGATCCACGACTTGAGCAACTTGTGGCATTCTTCTTTTTTACTCTGGTAGCTAACATCATGCACGAAGTTTGCCTGTTCAAAAGGGTCTTCTATCATATTGAACAATAGCCAATCATTAGCAGGCGTGCAGACGTATTTCCAGCCATCTCTTGTAATTATCCCTCGCCACGCTTTATTGACACTATGAGCATGCATCTTCCTTGGTATTTGCTGTAAATAAGCAGACTCAGGTTCACCTGCTTGCCCAGTAATGCCCTTGTACTCAGGTGCATCCGAACGAATACAATGTCCAGAATAATCGTGACCCACCATTTGCTGTGGGACCTGAATTCCGCAAAGACCAAGCGTGGTTGGCGCAATATCTACATGATTAAGTACTGCATCCGTCTTACCAACTTGCATATTATCTCGTCCGCCAACCTTGCTGATGATAAAAGGAATCCTGATGGACTCTTCCCAGGGAGCAGACTTACCCCACTGGGCATGACTGCCTAGCATGTCACCGTGATCCGAGAAAAACACCAGATAAGTTTCTCTATCAATCTTCATTTGCTTAAGTGCTGCCCGTAATTCCCCGATGTTGTAGTCAAGGTTTTCAATCATCGCGTAGTACCCTGCCAGATCAAATCGGGCTTTCTCCTGTATCCACGTAACCTCAGGAACATTGGGTCTAAATATTATCTGTTCAGGGTGCCGTCGACTTGTGGGGTAGTCAGGATTGCTCGGTGCAATATACGGATCATGTGGCGGTTGTACCGATAGCACTGCAAAAAAGGGCTGGTAGTCATCTCCCTCAGAGACATGGGCTTCTAAATGTTGAATAAACAGTTTTCTGAGCGAATCGGTTTCGTATCCTTCTAAGCGAAGGGGCGTTTCACTTTCACTGCCATAAACATAAGACTCATTTTGGTTATTGTTATTTTCATAGCCCATCCAGTACTGAAACCCACCTCGGTGGTCTGGTGGAACATAGTGTTCTCTGCTATTTGAACCATCAAGGTGCCATTTACCGACATACGTCGTGTGATAACCCGCTTCATTAAAGATAGTTGCCACAGTGGGCAGGGCTGGGTCGAGGGCAGAAGGCGTTTCTGTAACGCCATTTTGATGAGGGTACATTCCCGTTAATAAGGCACCACGAAAAGGGCAGCACCACGGGGCACCTGAGACAGCGCTATCAAACCGCATTCCCTCTCTTGCCAGGTTATCAATGTTAGGGGTAAAGACATTGGGGTCACCCCGGTGGCTTAAAGCCTGAGCGCGGTGTTGATCGCCAAAAATCCAGATGACGTTGGGTTTTCTCTGGGGACGTAGTGCCAGTTTTTTCAACATAGAGCTACCTTACCTTTTGGTGGGCTATAGGGTGAAAAGCTCGAGCCCAAACTTTAATTATCTTGGGCCATTCTCCAAAGCCTGATTCAGAGTTTCCAAAGCATTACGATTTGAAATAGATAGGGTTACTTAGTGCCAGACGGTAAGGGTGGGCTTTGATTTGCTCGAGCCTCAACCCTTCAGGTGCAAGCCCTGCATTTATAAACGTTGCAACTTGCTCCAGTCTCCTTGTTAAAGGCTCACCCTGTGCCCAGACTTCTGCCCGTATAAACGTTTCACTTCCCTCAAGGTCGAAAGTGATGCAGCAAGTGTCAGATTCAAGTGGTTGTGTAAAAAGCAAACCCTTATTAGTCCACCAGCTAAGCATGTTTCCTTTTGCCCCGTTCACCCTTGCCTCGACGGATACTCCAGGACGGTGCTCCACTGTCTCACCCATTTTACTCGAGCCGTAGCAAAGATTCAGGAAAGGTCCCTGCGGTGATTCACTTACGCTCGCCCAGCCGTTTTGGAGGGCTTTGAGCACGCTGCTTAGAGAGGCATCCTCGAGATATAGCCATGTCGTTGGACTACCAATTTGCAGGGCTTCTGGACCCCTGTCTGGCCAGCCTGGCTGATGCCGATCACTACCGCCTATCAGTGTTATGCGTTTCCCTTTGGTTAGGAGTTGTTGATACCAGTCAAGTGATTCCCAGTTCCGATTTGCCCACGGCGCCTGCCAGACCTCCATGCAGCTAACCTCAGGAAAGGCAAATTGCCAGCGGGGACCGCCTTCTTTTGGGTGATTGACGGAACAAACACCGCCAAGTGCATGGGCGCAGGTAACTGCAGCCATAATGTCTTCAAAGCACTGAAAACGAAAATCAATCCAGTCTTTCGCTCCAAAAACATTCATGTGACCAAAGTCAGTAGTGAGTTCCATTCCAGCAATCAGGAGGAGGGGTGAGGATACTGCTTTTAGGTAGGGGTGGTGACTGGTCGTATTATGGTCAGTTACCGCCAGAAACGAGAGGCCTCTTGACTCGGCGGCCGCAAGTAAGTCCTCGAGTGAACCCCAAGCGTCACTGTGATAGGTATGGGAATGAAGATCACCAGGATACCAACCAGGCTCGAGACTAAGTTGGATTTCGTCTTTTGTTGCAGGTAAGGGCAGATGGGTAAGTTCAGTTTCCTCATCAATCAGAATTTCAATCTGATACTTGCAGCCTTCAGCACTAATTCGGTACAAACCCAAAAGGACCCACCAGGTGCCCTCATACAGGGGACCAGGAATATAGCCAGGGGTGGCACTGTTTTCGCGAATGACAAAACGGTCACGAAAACCGCCACTCCAGCCTCGAAACCCCTCCATGGCAGGAAAGTCAGTAAACCTTGGGTCGGCTAATCCGAGGTCAATAACATTGCCAATATCAAATTTGAGACGAACCTCAATTTGCTGCGACTGACGTGGTACCTCAAAAGGTACATAAACATAGGGATTGTCTTGCTGATCTTCCCGGTGAAAAGTCCCGGATTTTTTGATGATACTCATTACTAGACTCCTAGACAAATGCCTTTGTTAGGTTTATACGATAGTTTTAGGTATGACTTGGCTTAGCCGCCGACAAAGACACCATTCTTTTTAGGCATAGTAAAAGTTTTTCTGGAGTTTACCTTGCAGCTTGTTAACCCTTTCCTGTTTGTGGAAACTATGTTTTGAAAGGATCCGGTATAGCTGTAGAGATACTTTACATTTTTATAACAGACTCGACCCATTTTTTCTGCTTGAGCGAGCCATAAATGTGAAGAAACTAGCATTCTTTTAAGAAAATTTGGAACTGTGAGCTATATACGGCAAAGCAACTCTCACTTGCCTAGACTTTAAATATGCACCTTGTGCTATTCCCATACTCACTCAAATCTCTGGAGGTACGTTTCCATGACGTTAAAATGGTCGAGCCTTGCCCTTATCCTGGCGGCAATGCTAATGCTTGGTCTAAATGGTTGTCAGAGCCAGAAGACGAACCCTGATCCACCCAATTACAATGAAGCTGATCCTGATATCTTAAGCCCTCTCGAGGCTCCTGGGGAGCGGCAGATCGTTCTTGTGCTTTATGACGACCTTGAACCCGCTGCTCTCAAAGATGGTGGCTCCGTAAAACATGCACCGCAGTATTTTGCAGAAGAGGCAACGGTCGGGCTAAATGTTTTGCAAGGAACCAGCTACTCCTACACTGACGCTGCGATTCTTTTTGCCCAGCAAATTGCTAACCTGGTTCAGGGTACCGAAGGTCACTGGGCCGAGATTCAGCCCGTTTCTCAGTATCAGGCAGGTGATGCTTTTACTGTTAAGCATACTTTTTACATTGGTAGTACCTACGACAGCCCTATTCCGGATGCCTTTATCACTGACATCATGTCGGGAGCAAAGGTCACATGGCTTAGCTACAACGTCTGGGCACTTGACAATGCCAACCTTGGAACAGGTCTAGATCAGTTGGGGTTGCAATTTAATGATGTCCTGGAGGCTGCCACACCAGCCAGAATCAGATCAACTTACAACACCATTGAATACAACAATTACGATTTTAAAAAACAGCTCGAGCCCATGGACATTGTAGATATGAGCGTGGATGAAACACAGGTACAGGTTTATGCCTGGGCCAGAAACTCAGGCGGTCAGCGCATACCCTACGCCATGAAAACGGGAAACTTCTGGTATATTGCCGATAATCCTTTTATCTATGTCTACGAGCGTGACCGCTACTTGGTTTTCGCCGACCTTGTACCGCTAATGCTTGGTTATGATATAAGTTGCGCGCCAAGAGCCATTATTCGCGTGGAAGATGTCAGCCCCAATGATAGCGCCACAACTCTGGCAACCGTTTTTAACATTTTGGATGAGGAAAAGGTGCCTTTTGGCATTGCCACAATCCCTGTTTATCAGAGTCAGGCTAACAATATAGAACTCAAGTGGGGAGATAATCCAGCAGCTCTGGCGGAAATGCTTAAGGCACAGTCAGGCTATGGGCAAATTTTGCAGCACGGTTTCACCCATAATTACCCCGGCCTTCTTAATCCTTCTGGGGATTCAGGCAATGACTGGGAATTCTGGAATATTAATACGGATGCGCCAATCAGTGGCCTGACCCCCGAGATTGCTGTTCAAAGGGTCAAAGATGGACGTGATGAACTGCTCAGTTATGGTCTCTGGCCCAGGGCCTGGGTAACACCTCATTATGCGGCTGACCCCAGCTACTACAGTGCTTTTAAAGATGCCTACTGGCGTTTTTACGAACGGAGAACCTTAAAATCTGGCAATACTGTTACAGGTCAATTCTTTCCCTATCCCGTAAGAGATATTAATAATCGGGGCCTCATTTTGCCTGAAAATACCAATTTTATTTCGGTGGGCAATCTGCTTCCTGATATTCTGGAGACGGCTCGAGCCAACCTTGCTATGCGCTGCCCGTGGATGGGAAACTTTTTCCACCCCTTCCTGTTAGACCCTGACTACACTGAGGTGAATGCTGTCAGCCCTGCTGAACTCAGACAGTTCTTTGCTGATGTCAGAGCGCTTGGCTATACCTTTGTTTCGCCCAGTAGTGTTCGCAGGAATCCCATTCGATGATGAAGTTTCGAGCACTAGCTTCTTATGCACTCCTGTGCTGTTTACTCCTTTATCTGGCTGCATGTTCTCAAAGTACTGCACCTGAACCTACTGTTGTTTTATCTGGAATCACAGCGGAATACTTTGGCAGTACAGATTTTACAGGCGTGAGTAAGGCACGAATAGACAGAAATATCCATTTTGACTGGCAGGCGGTGTCGCCGATAAAAGGACTTTTGCCAGGACCTTTTAGCGTTCGCTGGCAAGGCTACCTTATTTCGCAAGAAGATGAAGTGGTGAAACCTATCATCACGGCGCAGGGTGAGGCTAAACTTTTCATAGAAGGCAGAGAGATATTACCGGGGCAAAGCCTTGAGCTAAAGGCTAAGCAAAGCTACGCCCTCAAACTCGAGTACGTAAAAACAGGTGAGAACGCCAGTATAAGCCTCGAGTGGTTGCGCGGGGGCAAGACAGAAGTTATTGCCCAGAAGTATTTTGAACCCCTGGCAGCCTCCTTGGTCCTCACGCCCATTTCAGGTGTGCTCAAAGGGGAGAACCTGTTAACCAATGCGGACTTTGAAGGTAATGAAGGTGGCTGGCTTAGTTATGGTGGTCAGGTTCAAGCCGTGGCTAGCGATCTGATTGCCTCGAGTACCAGTTTGTCTCTTAAAAACTGGGCCTGGGTGCAGCAAGACTTACCTGTTAGTGATATAGAAGTAGGTACAGCCTATACACTTTTTGGCAATGCCAAGGCGGCAGCAGGGGCATCCTGTATGATGGCTTTTGCAGGAGGGTCGGCCTCGAGCAAATTATTCGAGCAGAAAGTGCAAATTACTTCAGATGTCTGGCTTGATAAAGAGATTAATGTGACCCTACCCGCAGAGACGGTCTGGTTATCGGTTTACATGACCTCTGAGCAAGCAGAGTGCCAGTTTGATGATTTTAGTCTTGTCGCAGGAGATACCAATCCTTCTGCACCTCCTAATTTACCCGTTACACCTCAGTCGCCCCTGAGTAACGGAGATTTTGACACCGATTTGAGCCGCTGGTCTGTTTATGGGGGTACTGCTGCGCTGGTGAGCCCTGGTCAGGGTGGTAGTGGCAAGGCAATTGAAATTAATGATTTTTCCTGGGTGCAGCAAGATTTGATTTCAGCCAAGTATATTCCTGGGGCAAGTTATAAACTTTCGGCTTTTGGACGTTCAGCTACGTCACAGGAGTGCACACTTGGATATGTCATTTCGGCGGCAAGCTCAACTCTGGTTGATGAGCGGCTTGTTTTCACTTCACCAAGCTGGGAAGCAAAAAGCGTTACGATAACTGTTCCAAATAGTTTTGCCTGGTCCGCCATCTTTTTAAGCACTGGCAATCACCCCTGTCAGTTTGACACTATCAGGCTGGAAAAACAGTAGATCAGGTTTAACATAAAAGTAAATAAAGGCTGCTTTCAAGCAGCCTTTTTAGTTGTTTGATCAGCAAGAGCTAAGGTTCTCAGTTGGTCTACCTTTGTGGCTCAGCAAAAACGCGCTTGGCGGGTCTAAAGCTGATGTCTTCCCACTCGCCCTCTTCGATGATTTCCAGGTCTGGGTTTTTGCTTGATAGCATTGCCTTAATTTCCTGGACTAAATCATCCGGGGTAGAGGCAGCCGAACTTATACCGATATTTGTGGCCGTTTCTAACCACTCTGGTTTAATATCCTGGATAGTTTCTATCCGCTTGGCATTGCCCATAAGGTCTTCGGCTAATTCAAGAAGCCTCATCCCATTAGAGCTGTAATTACTCGAGACAATAAGAAATAGATCAACCTCAGGCGCAATTGCTTTGACAGCATCCTGGCGATTTTTGGTGGCAAAACACAGATCATCTCGTGGTGGAACGTGCAAGTTGGGAAAACGCTCCTTGAGTAAGGCTATCGTGTTATAGACATCATCCACGCTAAGGGTTGTCTGGGTTAAGACGACGACTTTGTCGGCATTTGGAACTTGAACCGTTCTTGGGTCAGCAAGCGCTGGGTCTTGTTTCCTGTTTCCTACGACACTTACGACCGTAGTGTTTTCTGGCGCTTCACCTCTTGTTCCAATAACCTCCTGGTGCTTACTCGAGTCCCCAATGAGCAAGATGTGATAGCCCTCTTTGGCAAACTTTTTGGCTTCTGAGTGGACTTTAGTGACCAGTGGGCAGGTTGCGTCAATGGTCGAAAGCCCCATGCGATTCGCTTCATCCCTTACTACCGGACTAATGCCATGAGCAGAAAAAACCACAGTATTTGAAAAGGCTTGCTCTTTTCCCTTTAGTTCGTCGCGCAGACCATTCAGTTCCTGTAAATCTTCGACAAAACGCACGTTATGTTTTTGCTCGAGCCTTTCTACGACTGTATTGTTGTGCACAATGGCATGGTAAACGGCAAGATTACCCTCACCGCTTTGTTTTAGCTGATCTGCAAAGTTTTCAACTGCTTCTATTGCCATAACCACACCGGCACAGTAGCCTCGAGGCTTGGCAAGATAGAGTTTCTTAATCATATTTCCATGATACGAGGCGTAGCGGTGCATTTAAGTAACACTTAGCTCTATTGTGTTTATATGAATATCGGTTTTGACAATCAGGATATACTAGAGTGTTACATTTATTAGGGAGGTAACATTATGTGGCCATTTGGTAAATCAACTCAAGCGCGCGTCGAAGAAGCTCTCAAAGAGCAAGCTCAGCTCAAGGGCTTAAAACTATCGGTTGATGTAAAGAAAAATGTCGCGTATATAACAGGCGATGTTCCCAGTGAAGGGCATAAGAGTCTCGTTACAAGTGTGGCGTCAACCATCAATGGGATTAAAAGTGTCGATGTGAGCGGTGTGAAAGTTGCTGCACAGTCTGCACCAGCTTCTGCTGCGACGAGTGCACCCGCTCCGACGGTTTCAGCACCTGCCTCTAGCACAGGTTCTGCTCCTGCTGCAGCCTCAGAAGATCCAAGTGCTAAAGCAAAAGCTGCCTATGCCAAAATTAGAGCAGAGGCAAGTCTCTCGAATAATCCACTTGACGTTTTGCAAAAAGGTAGCACAATCGTTTTGCGTGGGGCTGTTGATACTGAAGCAGAGTTCAATAAGGCTAAAGAGCTGGCGGCTTCTGTTGCAGGCGTAACAGGTGTTGACACCAGCGGCTTACAAGTTATTCAGAATGCTTCTCAGCTTAATGAGACAGATGATGATGGGGATATTGTCTACACTGTCAAGTCTGGTGATACCTTAAGCCATATTGCCCTGCATTATTACGGTGATGCTGGTCGGAAATGGTATATGAAAATAGCTGAGGCGAATGGCATTGCCGATGCGAATAAGATTTATGTTGGTCAGCAATTGAAAATCCCTGGAACCACTGCTGGCCCTGAGCAAGTAGCTTAGAACTGTTTTCTAAGTAAAAACGGACTGAAAGCTTCAGTCCGTTTTTACTTTTGGGATTGTTAAAAAAATCCTTTCTAAGCTGGGGACTTTGGTTTAGAACGAAGCTTAGTTGCAATTGGTGCCGGAATTTTATTATGGTTTAGGACTTCGTGTGCTGCCCTAAGACCCGTTTCCAATGCCCCATGAACGGTGGCAGCCTGGTGCTCTTGGGCGCAAGCTTCGCCTGCCCAAAATAGAGGAGGGGTGGGTTCTGCTAATTTTTCCCTCGCTCCGTGGTGTCCTGGTAAAACAAAGCTGTACCCACCCCTGGTATAGGGATCGTCAGGCCAGTTTTGTAAATGACTTTCACTTGCCTCGAGTTCAGGCAAGCCCAGCTCTTTTTTCAAGCTGCTTAAAGCACTTTCCAGAGCTCCCTCTTCACCTTTGACCAGTAAATCCATTGCCCAGTCACCACTTACAAAGGCAGTCCAGACGTTCTCATTTGTGTTATGCCCAAAACTGGGTGACCACCACATAGGGGGGTTGCTACTTGCATAGATGGCCATAACTTCTTTAGCTGCTAAAGGCATAGTTAGTTTATAGACTAACTTTATTACAGGTCCCATTCGCAGACCTCGCAGGGCATTTTGTTTATGTCTTGGTAATCCGGGCTGAAATTTAATGCCATCTGCCAGTAAAACGCCTAGTGGGAGTGCAATGATGGCGCTATCGGCCTCGTATTTTTCACCATCTAAACTCTGAACGCTTACCCCACTGCCACTCCAATCAACAGAAAGAATAGGGTCATTTAGATAAATCTCGAGTCCCTGCGCAAGGTGATTAACAATGGCATCATAGCCGCTTAAAATACGGTAATCTCCGTCGCCGTTTTGTTCTAGCGTGCTTCGCAGCCCACGAATAACAGCGCTGGCACTCAAAAAGCGCATGCCTTCACCACAGGCATTAGCAAAGGATCTGCGAACATAGCGAAGTTGCTTTTCATCAAAGCCTATCCGGCTCAAATAACTTTGCCAGTCCTCATTGGGCAATGGGTCAACATCTGGCAGTAACCAGGAACGTGTGATATCAAATTCGGGATGGCGAGATCTGGCCTCGCTCATGCTTAGCCAATTCCCTTCTTCCATATGAACCAGAGAATCCAGAGTTTTTTGCCAGTGAAGTGTTTTCAGTCCTAGTTCATTAACGATGCTCCAGAGAGCAACTTTGTCCCCATGAATGAACTCGGCGCCAAATTCGACAGGGTGATCAGCAAAAGTTCGGTTGGTAAAAGTCCTACCACCGATTCGGTCTTTTGCCTCGAGGACAATGACATCTTCACCAGCATCTTTTAGCGTTTTTGCTGCACTCAGGCCGGCCATGCCGGCACCCAGGACGAGGGTGCTCATAAACTAGCTCTTGGCTGAACCGCTTTGTCTTTGCCAATAGTGCGCCTGGGTGCTTCCCAGACGATAAGCATACCTGTATGGTCAGCTTCATGGTCCCAGGAATAATTCTCAATGATGGTCCTTGGTTTAAAACCCTTACGCATCTGTACGCTCACCGTAGGATCAAAAATTTCACCACGCATGACCTTACCAGCGTATTCACGTATAGACATTTTTTTGCGAAAGTTCTGATAGCCTTTAAGCATACCACCGGCATACATGCCTTTTAAGGCGAGCTTTTGAATAAGGCGAAACTGCGCCTTGTAGAGAGCAGACCCAACGCCCATTCCTTGATAATCAGGGTGGACGGCCTTTTCTACTCCGTATAGCCAGCGGCCTTTAGGATCGTGGCTACTTAGCCCCAAATCACCAATCATATCTCGCCAGCTTAAGGGCTTTTCTGAAGGTTTATAATTAGTACGCATAGCAAGGGCGAGCCCTATGACTTTGTCGCGACCATTTTCTTGTACGACGGCAACAAACTGACCCTCGGCAAAGTGCTCGAGTACCTGTTGCCACTCTTGAAGGCCAAAAACACCAGGGACATTATCCGCAGGGTTAAAACCATTTGCTAAACAAATGATTTCGTAAATTTCTTGACCGTGCTCTACTTGTGCTTCTACAATCCGATAATTTTTTGGGCTAGCGGCAGCCGTTGTAACTTTGGTTGCGCCAGCACTAATGAAAGTACTCTGGCCTCTCATAACGTTCGTTTGAACAACCTAACATTAGCACCAGATATAAGTGTTTAAGGTCCACTACCCAAGGGTATGGATAAAAAGACTCAACACTCAATACGGCATTAATGCAAACAGGATTCACATTGAAACGCTTGTTTGAGGTATGAGTTCGTTACAAATTGGGAAAAACAAAACCAGAAAAAAGACGAAAGGTTGGTCTGTTTTCAGAGATGCTTACGTTTACAACGTTTTATTTAAGCATCTGGTCGGTTTCTATTTCTCCACAACCTTCACGCGAGAGCTTTGGCCTCCCGAAAACCAAAAATGGTTTCATTTGGTTAACTCACACTATAGGGTTGTCTTGAAACTTTCACGCTCCTATTCAACTCGTCTATATTCAGTTTAGCACATTACCTTCCTATTGGCGAGAAAGATATGCTACACATGGTGTA
>JAGQHN010000003.1:13196-93175 GCA_020431825.1 Trueperaceae bacterium
GTTCTGGGCTGATAAGCCAGGTAAAAACTGAGCCATCTTTCGGCTTCATCGATACTCATATCTTTTCGTTCTGCGTAATCTTCTATTTGGTCGCGCTGAAGTTTGCCTACAGCAAAATACTTCGCTTCCGGATGGGCAAAATAAAGCCCGCTCACACTAGCGGCTGGGGTCATGGCAAAAGATTCTGTGAGCTTTGTACCAATAGTTTTTTCTACCTCGAGTAATTTGAACAAGGTGCGTTTTTCAGTGTGATCAGGTTGCGCCGGATAACCGGGTGCCGGACGAATTCCTCGGTATTTTTCTCTAATTAGGTCATCATTCTTGAGCTGTTCATCTTTCGCATAGCCCCACCAACCCTTGCGCACTAACTCATGTAAGTGCTCAGCAAAGGCTTCGGCCAACCTGTCAGCAACAGCTTTGGTCAAAATGGCGTTGTAATCATCATGATCTTGTTCAAAATGCCTGGCCAAAGTTTCTGCCCCATGAATACTTACTGCAAATGCCCCCAGGTAATCTTGGATGCCGCTTTCTTTGGGTGCAATGAAATCAGCCAGCGCCATGTTGTATTGCCCTTCACGTTTGGCGTGTTGCTGGCGCAGCGTATGAAAAGTAAACAGTGTTTTACTGTCTTGGCTATAAACTTCAATGTCATCATCCACCGCATTGGCTGGATAAATTCCAAAAACCGCTTTGGCTACCAGTAATTTTTCAGCTGTCATTTTCTCTAGTAAATCCTGGGCGTCGTCAAAAAGTTTTTTGGCCTCCTGCCCAATGGTTGGGTCTTCAAAAATTTGCGGGTAGCGCCCCTGCATTTCCCACGCAATAAAAAAGGGTGTCCAGTCAATATATGGCACGATGCGCTCTAAAGGATAATCCTCAAAGGTCTTGGTGATATTAAGGTGGGGTTTTTGAATCTCGGCTTTTGACCACTCAAAAACAGGTTTATTGTTTCTTGCCCGCTGTAATGAAATTAAATGACGTTCATTATCACGATTGGCAAATTGTTCGCGCAATTGTTGATACTGGGCCCCAGTTTCTTCTTTTAAGGTTGCCTCATCAGAAATGACCCGACCTGCAATTCCAACACTGCGGCTGGCATCCAGGACATGAATAGTCAGCCCGCTATACTGCGGGGCAATTTTGACCGCGGTATGTAAACGGCTGGTGGTTGCTCCACCTATGAGCAAAGGTGTTTTAAATCCCTGTCGCTCCATTTCTCGAGCCACATGCACCATTTCATCCAGGCTTGGTGTAATCAACCCAGAAAGCCCAATGATGTCAGCACTTTCTTTTTTTGCCGTTTCGAGAATCTTTTCAGCAGACACCATTACTCCCAGATCAATAATCTGATAATTGTTGCAAGCCAGCACCACACCCACAATGTTTTTACCTATGTCGTGAACATCGCCTTTTACGGTGGCCATTACTACCTTAGCTGTATGGTTACTTTGAACAGAATTGGTGAGCTTTTCAGCCTCGAGATAGGGTTGCAAATAGGCCACAGCTTTTTTCATGACCCGCGCACTTTTGACCACCTGTGGCAAAAACATTTTTCCTGAGCCAAATAAATCGCCTACCACATTCATGCCGTCCATCAGTGGGCCCTCAATGACAGCTAAGGGGCTACCTATTTTAACCCTGGCTTCTTCCACATCTTCTTCAATAAATTCGGTCACGCCTTTAACTAGAGCGTTCTTGAGTCTTTCTTCTACCCTGTCTTCACGCCAGACTTCATCTTTGACTTCAGATTTGCCTTTTCTCTTTACCGTTTCGGCGAATGCTACCAGTTTTTCAGTAGCTTCAGCATAGCGGTTAAAAAGTACATCTTCAACAAGCTCGAGCAAGTCTTTAGGAATTTCCTCATAGACCTCGAGCATACTTGGATTGACAATGCCCATATCCATGCCAGCCTGGCGCGCATGATACAAAAAGGCCGCGTGCATGGCTTCACGCACGGTGTCGTTGCCACGAAAAGAAAAACTTAAATTACTTACCCCACCACTGACCAGTGCGCCTGGTAAATGTTCTTTTATCCAGGTGCTTGCCTTGATGTAATCGAGTGCGTAAGTGTTATGCGCTTCAAGACCTGTAGCCACCGGGAAAATGTTAGGGTCAAAAATGATATCCTGAGGTTTAAAGCCAATGTCTTTGACCAAAATTTTATAGGCCCGTTCGCAGATAGAAATGCGGCGTTCATAGCTATCGGCCTGACCCTGCTCATCAAAGGCCATGACCACAACCCCAGCTCCATAACGTTTTACTAGCCTGGCCTGGTGCTTGAAGGCTTCTTCACCTTCTTTTAGGGAAATTGAATTAACCACACTCTTGCCCTGGGTTCGTTTTAGACCCGCTTCCATCACCGCAAATTTGCTGCTGTCAATCATGATGGGCAGTTTGGCAATATCCGGCTCGCTGGCTACCAGATTTAGGAATTTAATCATGGAAGCTTCGGCGTCCAGCATGGCTTCATCCATGTTGATGTCGATCATCTGTGCGCCGCCCTCGACCTGATCTTTGGCAATATCAAGGGCTTCTTCAAATTGCTGATCCTTGATCAGACGCAGAAATTTGCGCGAACCCGTCACATTGGTTCGCTCACCTACGTTGACAAAGTTAGTGTCTTCGCGGATGACCAGGGGCTCGAGCCCGGAAAACCGTGGGTAACCTTTTACCACTGGGATTTGCCGGGGTTTGTATTTTTTGGCAACATCGGCAAAAACTTTGATGTGCGCTGGCGTGGTCCCGCAACAGCCCCCAATAATATTCAGCCAACCCTGAGACAGCCACTCTTCCATAAGTGCGATCATGCTCTTTGGGGTTTCATCATAAGCACCAAAAGCGTTGGGTAAACCGGCATTGGGGTAGGCATGGGTAAACATAGGGGCAAGCCCCGAGAGTTCCTCAACATAGCTGCGTAACTCTTTGGGGCCAAGTGCACAGTTAAGTCCAATGGATAAGAGTGTTGCGTGAGAAACGGAGATCAGGAAAGCCTCGAGAGTCTGTCCGCTAAGGGTGCGCCCACTAGCATCGGTAATTGTCCCTGAAACAATTAAGGGTACACGGTAGCCCAGCTCATCAAATACTTGCTCGGCGGCAAACAATGCGCCCTTGCAATTAAGGGTGTCAAAGACGGTTTCAATTAAAAGTAAATCCACTCCGCCTTTAAGTAGGCCTTGAATCTGCTCGGTATAAGTAGCCACCAGTTCATCAAAATCAATGGCTCTAAAAGCTGGGTCTGCCACATCTGGAGACATGCTAGCCATGCGATTAAGTGGCCCTAATGAGCCAGCTACAAAGCGTGGTTTGTCGGGGGTAGAAAAAGCCCCGGCTGCCCGTTTGGCAATCTGGGCGGCAGCGACATTCATCTCAAAAACGTAGTCCTCTAAACCGTATTCTGCCATTGAGACTCGAGTCGCATTGAAGGTATTTGTCGAAACAATGTCTGCGCCTGCGGCTAAAAATTCTCGGTGGATTTCTTCAATAATGTGAGGTTGAGTTAAACACAAAAGGTCATTGGCCCCTTTAAGGTGTTTGACGACTTTAGAAAATCGTTTATCCGGCAAAGCGTTGAGCTGTCGCTCAGAACTCAGCTTGCCTAAACTTCTAAATGTTTCACCTCTAAATTCCTCTTCTGATAAACCATGACCCTGGATCATGGTTCCCATAGCGCCATCCAGGACTAAAATACGTTCTTTAAGTAAATCTTGAATTGTCACGATTTGGCTTCCTTTATGCCCTGAGTACGTGGGTCTATCGTCATCGTGACGGAATCAGGGGATAGCCACCTGGATGAAAGCGGCGAGTTTTGCTAGTTTACAACAAATAGTCAGCGAAATAAAATCTGAAGAAAGTCGAGCTTGGCGGCTGGGTTAAAGTTTTCTTACCAGAATAAAGCGTTAAGCCTGCTGAAGCTTATAGGCCCGTAGTGGACCAAAAAGGTCATCATCGCTTGCCTGATGTCCCCTGTAGATGTCAGCTACTACAAGTTAATGGGTCAGTTTTTCCACGACCTCTGTAAGACTACTGGCGTTTCCAACATTTCCGGGAAAGACCACATAGTCAAGGTCAGGAAAACTTGCCTCTTGTCCAAGTCGCCAAACAGGTACGCCAGGAAGAATCTGTCCTCGCACAATGGCACGTTTGACTTTAAGACCTTGAGTTGCGATATCAGAGGACGTGATACCGCCTTTTGCAATGAAAAATTTAGGTCTTAAGCCTAACTTGTGAACGAGGCTAACCAGACTCTGTGAGACTCGCCTGCTTATCGATAGATTCCCGGCATCACTTGTATCTGTTATGAGCTCTCGACTTGTAAAAACGGCAACGGTTCTTCCCTCACGAATGTGGTCATTCAGAGCTTGGGCGAGCTGCTCAAGATAATCATTTGCATCTTTACCAAGTAAAGTAGAAACATCAACTTCAAGAGGAGTGGTTTGGGTGTTTTGTAAGAGGTGATCTAGTTGCTGCGAACTAAGCGGGACATGTGAGCCAATCACAATCAGGCCACCTTTATCTGAACCCAGATTGAACTCAGCAGGCTCGAGCAGTGCTCTTTTTTGCAGACCAGAGCGGGTTACAACAAAGGAGGCCGCTGTTCGGTAAAGATAGCGCTTTCCCCTTTGCTCTGCCTCTATACAGGCATGCGAAACTACCTCTAAATCCCGGTATGTGCTGGCATTTACGATAATGAGTTTTGCTGACGCACTTAAAAGTTTGTCCAAAACTGCGGCTGGTCCGCCCGTACGAATGGTTGCGAGGTCGACTGAAGCCATGTCTTGAACCGTTAGGCGACCTCTGCTTTTTTCCTCTGCCCATTTTTTTAAGTTTGCTTCATTAAAACCAAACACTGCATCTTTAGCAAAGGGAAGTTCATTAACAGGAATATAGGTGCCATCCTGATGAAGGAAATGAACATCTCCAATGGTTTCCCTTCCGGCTTCAAAAAAGGCCGGAATCAGTACATAACTCAGATTCTCATTGCCCAGTACTTCGGCAAGGGCGTCGAGCTCCGCAGGAAAATGACCGCGAAGCGTTGAGTCACTTCGGCTGATCAGGGTAAAACTTCTGCCATCTTCCTTAGCCACATTCTTTAAGCCACGCGCAATTGCCTGGTTAACCGATTTGGCTGCTTCCTCTGACATGCTTCTCGTGTTAGTCAGCAGATAAACCAGAGCTGATGAATCATGGAAGAGCGTTCGCAACGTCTCCTGTGTCCAATCCGTATAGACAGGCACATCGTGAACAGTTTGGGTGCCTGTAGGATCGTCATCCAGCACAATGATTTTTGTATTCATCTCAGAGACTCGAGCCCTGATTTGCCCGATTAGATCTTCTGGCCAAACGGGAAGCTTAAGACTTTCCATAAATCTGATGGTATCTCAATTTGGGTCTTTAGATGGTCTGATGGCCACTAATAAGCTAAAGAGCTAGGCCAGAGGAATTCAGACCAAAGAAAAAAGCAGGTTGTGACACCTGCTTTGATTGATGAATGGGATTTAAAGCTGAGGAATACTCGAGCTTGTGGTAGGTTCGACATTCAGGGGTAAATGCGTACCTTCGTTTAAGCGGTGATAGTGAGTGATGCTATCCTGGCCTTTTTCCCAGGTAAGATAGACCACTTCGGCACCCACCTGACTGGGTATTTCTACCAGTCCAGCATTCACATCTTTAACAAACACCCCCAGGTTATCAAGTTGAACCTTAATGTCTTGAACGTCTCGTACCAAAAAGTGCAGTTCTTGCGCCTTGTTTCTTGCCTCTATACTGAGAGACGAAGCATCCGCAATTTCTTGTCGTAGACGAAGGATATCACTTAAGTCCTCTTGCATAGTTCCCATCAGGGCATCAACCTGGGGAATCATATTATTTGCCTCTTCTATGGAAAACAATTTAAACATCAGCCCTCGTCCTTTCTTTTACCAAATTTAGCAAACGCTCTCTTACAAAAAAGTCAATCATGCTACGGTTCATATATAAAATCTTAGCGTAATAGACTAAAGATTGTTTGTGAATTGTGAATTTAGTCTTAACCATTTGCTATGCTCGAGCTGTCAAGACCCCTGAAAATTCACTGTAGCTTTTTTACTATTTAAACTGTAACTGTGCTTCACCAGCTTCACGAAGATTACTTTCAGTTGCAACGAATTGCTCCCTTTGATCTTTACCTCAAGCCAGGTATAGAACACTTTCCTGATTATCATCCCGCACTTGACTTACTCATAAAACGAGTCAGGCTCGACGCTCCCTTTCTCGACGCTACTGGGACCGCCGGAGTATATGCCGCACTTTCAGGTCTTGAGGAAGGGGTGGTGCAGGAGACCTCAGCCAATGCTCTTGCTGTGGCCAGGAGAAATCTGGAGGCAAAAGCCTATGCCTATCTGGCGGCTGCACTCTGGCAGGGTCCGCCAGGCAGGTTTAAAACGGTTGTCGCCACCCTGTCTGGAGATAAGGGCAATGCTCGAGTCGAAGCCGAAATAGCAGGGATTTATCAGGCGCTTTGTGCCGATGGAACCGCCTATACTTTAGGTCATAAGGATCAAGGAGCTAAGCGCTACGAGAGCTACCTCGAACGCTATTTCGACAAGGTGAAAATAATCGCTAAGGATAAAGGCTGGAGACTTGTGCAGGTCAGTGGTAAGCGTGAGCAGGAGGCAAAGGTAAATCGGCTGGCATTTGAAGTGCTTGGACTCAAGCTCGAGGCAGAGCCGGGCGTCTACGCTGCTGGCAAGCTTGATCCGGGAACGGCGTTCATGGTATCAACTTATGACTTTAGCCAGCTGGCAAGCAAAAGAGTGCTTGATTTGGGCTGTGGCTATGGCTTGCTGGCGATCAAAGCAGCGCTTTCAGGTGCCGAAGTGACTGCAATTGATGATGATTTGCTTGCTGTGCATAGCACCTACCATAATGCTAAAACCTTTGGACTTGATATTCGCTGTTTGCACTCCGATGTTGATGTAGAACTCAAAAGCAATGAACACTTTGACGTTGTTTTATCAAATCCTCCTTTCCATGTAGCAAAGCAGGTCAGGCTCGAGCTGCCGCACGCTTTTATTGCTGCTGCTTTTAAGCATCTGAAAATTGGTGGAGAATTTGTTTTTGTTGCCAACAAGGCTCTAGATTATGAGCCTTTACTTGCTGAATTCTCTTATTGGGAGATGTTGGCAAGTAACCATGCCTTTAAAGTTCTAAGAGCCATCAGGTAAGTTTTAATCTAGGTCACCTGATGGCTCTGTCTTGAGATTCAGGGGTTTATCTTTTTCCAAAAGGACCATTTACCCTGATTAATCCTACCTTTCATCCCGTTTTTTAGACCAAAAGGCGGGCTGTTGGTTCGACCAAGGGAAAATGTAAATGCGTTTACCGCTGGCAGGCTCGAGCAATCTCAGAACTAAGTGCTTTTAAGTCTTCACCTTCAGCAATCGTTTTGATGAGTGCTGAACCAACCACTACGCCATCTGCTACTTCGGCGATTGGCTTGGCTGTATCAAAGCCAGAGACGCCAAAGCCAACCGCAACGGGTAAGGTGCTAAAGGCTTTGGTTCTTCTAACAAGGTCTGGTACATCTTGAGGTAGAGCTGTTCTAGCTCCCGTTACTCCTGTTACCGAGACTGCATAAATAAAGCCGCGACAGGCTTCGGTGACCAACTTAAGTCTTGCGTCTGTTGAGGTAGGAGCAACCAGAAAAACCGTGTCTACCTTAAGTTCACGAGCCAGGGGTATCAGAGTATCAGCCTGATCTGGGGGTAAATCTGGCAGAATAACTCCGTCAGCACCTGCCTCCTTTAACCTTTTAAGAAAGCCGGCTTCTCCATCTTTATGACAATAAATAGGGTTGTAATAGGTCATGACTAGCAGAGCCTTGTCAGTTTTCTTTCTTAACTCGGCTATTAGCTCGAACGTTTTTGCCGTGGTCATTCCCTGGGCGAGAACCTGCTCACTTGATTTTTGGATGGTTGGGCCATCACCCAAAGGGTCAGAGTAGGGAAGCCCTATTTCAAGTATATCGGCAACTTCCAGAATGTCTAAGGCGTGGTTTGCGAACGTTGTTTCATTCGGGAAGCCAGCAGTCAGGTAAGCAATAAAGGCAGCGCGGTTTTCTGCTTTTGCGCTGCTAAAAGCCTCGTTAATTCTTCCCATTGTCAGCCTCCATCAGGTTCATGACGCGCATGGCTTCGGTTACATCTTTGTCCCCTCTGCCAGAGAGATTAACAACAATGACCTGATCTTTAGCCATGGTTGGGGCAAGTTCCAAAGTGTGATAAATGGCATGAGAGGACTCGAGTGCCGGGATAATGCCTTCAATTTCACTCAGTTTTTTAAAGCCAATGAGTGCCCCTTCATCGGCTACAGATACGTAGTTTGCCAAACCTGCATCAGCAAAATAACTGTGTTCAGGGCCTACACCAGGATAATCAAGTCCAGCTGAGACCGAGTGGGCCGGACTTATTTGTCCGTCATCATCGCTCATAAGGTACATAAGGGAGCCGTGCAGTACGCCACGTTTTCCCGCGGAAATACTTGCAGAATGTGCTCCTGATTGCAGTCCATGACCGGCAGCTTCTACACCGATTAGCTTTGGGCGCTCTGCATCTGGCAAATAAGCAAAGGGTGCAAATATGCCTATGGCATTGGAGCCACCCCCGACACAAGCAACTACCACGTCAGGAACTTTTCTCCCTTCGGCCAGCTCGAGTTGTTCCATGGTTTCAAAGCCAATCACACTCTGAAAATCTCTGGTCATCATTGGGTAGGGGTGAGGCCCGATTACTGAACCGATAATGTAAAACGTATCTCTCACATGGGTGACCCAGTCACGTATGGCTTCGTTGGTCGCGTCCTTTAAAGTGCGGGTGCCACTGGTAACCGGGCTTACCGTAGCACCAAGAAGTTTCATTCGGTAAACATTCAGCGCCTGCCGTCTGACGTCTTCCTCGCCCATGTAGACAGTGCAGTGAAGGCCAAACAGGGCAGCGGCAGTTGCGCTGGCAACACCGTGTTGCCCGGCCCCGGTTTCCGCGATAAAGCGTTTTTTGCCCATTCTCTTAGCCAGGAGTGCTTGCCCTATGGCATTGTTTATCTTGTGGGCACCAGTATGATTTAGGTCTTCACGTTTGAGATAAATCTTTGCACCACCACAGTAGCGGGTCAAATTTTCTGCATAGTACAGCAGGCTGGGGCGACCAACGTAAGTTTTTAAGTAATGATGATATTCGGCTAAAAAGTCTGGACTGCGGCCAATGGTTTGGTAGGCTTCAGAGAGTTCATCCAGTGCAGGAATTAGGGTTTCGGGTACATAGCGGCCACCGTAAATGCCGAAACGACCTTTCGCATTTGGTTGTGGAAAAAGCATAATTACTCCTAAGAAGACGGACTGAGCCGCCTAAAGATTTTGAACTTGGGGCTAACAACAAGGGCGACACCAATAATGGCAAGGAACATGCCAAGGTAGGCTAACCAGCTTAGATGTTCGCCAAACAAGAGGTAAGCCTCGAGTGCGGTAGCAAGAGGTACGAGGTAAAAAAGGCTGCCTGTTTTTGCTGCAGCGTTGCGCTCGATAAGGACCATAAGTAGCATAACTGCGCCAAATGACAAAACAATTATGAGCCAGCTCAGGGCAAAGATAAACTCGGGTTGCCAGCTTATTTGCCTGTTCTCAAGACTAAAGGCCAGGATGCCTAGAATCAGACTACTGCTGGCATACTGCACAAAAGTTCCGGCAAGAACGGGCATTTGTTTAACATAGCGCTTTTGATATATGGTGCCAAAACTTATAGCAAAAAGGGCAATAAGGGCGGAAATCAGTGTGGCAGGTGTTACATCTAGGTGGGTTCCTTGCATACGGGTTATGACCACCGTGCTCATGCCGACAAGACCCAAAACGAGACCTAGCCACTGCTGAAGGCTCGAGTCCTCTTTGAGAAAAAGCCGGGCAAATACGGCTGTCACAATAGGTTGCAAGCCAGTTATCAGTGCTGCAACGCCAGCGGGCATGCCGTGCTTTATTGCCCAAAATACCCCACCTAGATACCCAGCATGAATAAGTAATCCTGAAAAGGCAATGTGCTTAAGCTGCTCAGGTTTAGGCCAGGGGCGTTTCATAAGAATGACAACTAGTGCCAGGAGTCCAGCCGCAATACTTAGCCTCAGGCTCAAGAATGTAAAGGGTTCGGCAAAGGGCAAACCATATTTCGCACCGATAAAACCAGTGCTCCAAAGTAAAACAAACAGAATGGGAATAAGGCGGGTCATGCAAACACCAGAGGCTCCAGATAAACTTGAACTGTAAAAAAGGGAATTAAAGTCTGCGGAGGTGCAGCTTTACCAGCGCTGATGATGCCACTTAAAACTTCTTGGAGTTCTGTACCGTGGTTTATTCATCGTGATAAGAGTTTAAGAAATCTGGCAGAAAAAGGCAAGAAGGACTGGGTAAATCAGCTTATCCTAATAAGAGAAGCGCATAAATCGTCAAGGGTTGTTGGACTGTGGTAAGGCCTAAATAACTCACGATTGAGGTATAAAAACTCAGTTCTTATACCAGAGTGCGGTTTTGATGTCTTTTGTGGATAAAAACCGCTTGTGAGAGCGTAGCCTTAGACGATTCCAACTATGACGTCATTTAAGCCTATGACGTCATTTAAGCTTTTTGGTACTAATGACCTCGAGTGCTAGTGCATCATTGCTAAAGTTGAAGGAAACGCTAAAAATCAGGCCTTTTGTTTTTAAGAATAAAAACAGTCCAGGCAAGGGCTTTTTTGACGCAAAGTTGCCCACTTTTCAAGACAGTTGAGAAACAATGTCCCAGAAGTCAGACCAAATAAGGCAGCTATTCTCTGCTTTCCGAGCGTAATGATTAGAAAAGATAGCAGGTATAAAGGGACTTAGTACCTGAACAGTCTTATCAGGCTTCTGAAGTATGTTCTCGAATTTGTCTTTTTAAACGCCTCATGATGGCTGACATGCCTCGGAGTCGTAAGGGAGAGATGACTTCTGCCAGTCCCATGGTTGTGTAAAAGTCATCAGGCACAGCCAGGATGGCTTCGGGTGTCAAACCGCTCAGTCCCTCGCTTAAAATTCCGGCAAAGCCTCGAGTCGTTGGTGCTTCGGGGGGAGCGTCAAAGTGAAAAACAACTTTATCCTCTGAGAGGAACTCTGTACTTAGAAAAAAGGGTGTTTGACACTCATCGACCCTTTCCATTTTTTCGTTGTGTTCCTGGAGCCCATCCGGCAAGGGAGGTACTTTTTTGGAATACTCGAGTAAAAGCTGAAGCCTGAGAGGTTTAGGTGCGATTTTGAACTGAGAAATAACCTGCTCGAGCGTTTCTGGCATTGACATAAGGTTTACTATAACAGGTCGCATCCGCTCGTTGACAAATGTGCGCTGCGTTTACCCTTGCTGCACGGGTTTTCTAAGAAAACCCCATTAGGTTTACACACAAGTAATTTAAGGGGTGGCTTGTAGCTAAACCTCAACTATGCAAGGCTACCCGAATTGCTTCATGTTTAGGGTTGTTGCTGTGCAATGCGGGGCTGAAGGGCAGCAATGTCCGCAGCGAGATGATACATTTCGCCTCGCGTCAGAACCTCGCGATTTTCAAAACTTTCTGAAATGATACCTGCATTCAGCAGTGCTTGCCAGCTTTTTTCAACGCAAAATCCAGCCAAACAGGCGGTATCGTGGGTGATATTTAAAGCTAGAGAAGCATTTAACAAAACGCTACTGTCAGGGTAGCTGGCAACAATCGTCTTGCCAAGATCGGCGTTATTTAGAAAACGCTGGCCGACATTACTCAGCAAGTAGACATAACTTATGGCAGGCATCGGTTTATCCAGATTGGGGTCATTGCTGTAGCCCCCCACCGCTAATCCTCGGCTTAGCATAAGGCGGTAGGCGCGGTAATAAGGGCTATTAAAGGGGCCAACAGGGACTCGAGCCTCCACTTGTGGCAAGTAAGCACCTCGCTGCCACAGCAGGGCCCTCACATCAAGAGTATTTTGTGTCTCTGCGATAAAGCCGTGGCTTGACCTGTCTCGCTGGGCGCTGAGGGAGGCCGCCAGACCAACAGCTTCGCCAAGGGCCATACCAAAAGGAACCACTCGCGCACTCGAGGCGGCAATAGGGTCAAAGCTGGCTGCTTTGCCAACCACCCAGAGATTCTCGAGGTTATCTGGTAAGGTTACACAAAGTTGTGCCCCGTATATATCAGGTTTGCCGTAAACATAGCCGCTGTCATAGGGCGTAAGTGTTTGTACATCTAAGGGATAGCCGCCTGCAACAACATCCAGCGGTGAAACATGGTTGTTCAGAATGTGGTCAACTGTTAGAGTACACGACCCCTTCAAATGGCGAGTTTCGCGAATATAAAGCTTTTCAGCAACGCCGCCAAAGTGGGCATTCTCAAAGCCTGGAAGTTCTTTCTTAAGATAGTCAATGATTCGCGGAGCCTCGTCTGTGGCCTGTGCTTTCGCTGCAGCCAGACTGGCTTCATCAAAGGGGTTAATGCCGTAAATCAGCAGGGCATTTACCAGTAAGGAACCATCACTCTGCTTTCCCATATTCAGGCCCCGCAGTCTTAAATTGTCAAACTGTGGTTTATAGGCAGCTGGGTAGCCACCAAAGTGACCCCAGGCAACATAATCATCAACCGAGGCGTAGTCTTTTCCCCTTGCTTGTATGCCAGCTTTAAGCTTGTTCCAGTTAACGCCGGAGATTTTGAATACCAGCGTATCGGCCATTCGGGCATTAAAGCCAATGGAGCTAAAGCCAAAACTGTAATTTGCCCCTGCTTTGGTGGCAAACGTCATTTCTGACGTTGAATCGATGATTTGTTTTGCCCTGACTTGTTCGGTTAAGCCTGCTGACGTCACACTGATGCCTTTGGCAACTCCAGCTTCCATAATGGGTTCTATATTCCCCGCGCCAAGCCTGACGGTTACTCCCGACCTTTGAAGCAAGGTCAAAAAGGCCTTTTCGGCTTCCTGAACGTCGAAGGCATGCCCTTTGCCGACCATGGTCCACCAGCGCAGAAAGAGACCCTGCTGATAGTTAAATGGGTCAGTTTTCAGATCAAGGGAATTCATTTCACCAAGTACAAAGAGGCCACCGACTCTCGAGTCTTCACTGACTAGAAGCGTGGAAGCCCCAGCTTCTGCCGCGGCGACGGCTGCCATTATGCCTTCAGGTTCACTACCTACCACAATAACGTCGTAGGAACTCGAGTCTAATTTTAAGGAACTAAAGCCCAGGAGAGTAAAAACTAAGCCGAGTAATACCCAGCGGAAAAAAAACGACATAAAGGCTAGTCTAACAAATCACTTGAATTGATTAAGGGCATCATTTAACACGGTCTCTGTGATGATGTGGGCCGCTTCTGGCCGGCTGTGCTGACGTGCTGCTTGAGTCATTTGCTGCCTCAGTTCGTGCGTTTCAAAAAAGCGCTTGAGTTTGTAGTTAAACGTGCTTGATGGTTCAATGCGAAAGGCCGCCCCAATCTCCAGGAGGTAATTTGTATTGGCTTCTTCCTGCAAAGGGTAAGGTTGGACAATCGCAAAGGGCAGGCTGGCAGCCAGGGCTTCGCTGGTGGTTAAACCACCGGGCTTTCCAACAAAGAGATCTGCGGCGGCCATAAGTCTAGGGATGTCATCACGGTAGCCCATGACTTCAAATTGCACAAGTTCATTGGCTCCTGCAACCAGATTGCCTAATCTGGCCTCGAGTTCAGCACTGCGACCACAGACAATTACTGTCATAAGTGGCCACTTAAGTTGGCGAAGTTGCTTGATAAGTGGCTCGAGTGTACGGTAATCAAGTCCGCTAGCCATGAAGAGCAAGAGGTCTTTATCAGGATGGTAGCCCAGCATTTGCCGGGCCAGTGTTTTAGCCTCGAGCTTCTGAAAGACTGGATTTATCGGGATGCCACTGATACAGACTCGAGTATCTTCAATGCCCAGAGACTGCAAATGCACACTGATTTCTTCAGTAGCGACAAAATATTTCTCAACATTTGGCTGTATCCAGAGGCTATGTGCAAAAAAGTCAGTAATGACGACATACTGTGGAATGCGTTTTTCCGAGCCCAGGCGGAGCAAATCTGGCATGAGTTTGGTACTAAGAATTTCAGGTGCCAGAAAATGGGTGTGCACAATGGCGTCAGGACTGTAACGTTTGATAAGTCTAGGGAGATGATATGAAATCAGCCGCGTTGCCCGGGCACGGAGTTTTCGCTGGCGGGACTGGGTTTCGCTGGGGTGCCGGTCTAGCCTCGTTCCTAACCAGTCAACAAACTCTGGTGCAGTACGTACCAGATCAAAATAGGCCTGGCGGTAAAAGCGGCGAAAGGGGAGGCTGGTATAGTCCAAGAGGTCAATGTGCGTAACCTGCACCCCTTCTCCTTTGAAACTGGTCTCGAGTGCTCTTGCTGCGGCCACATGACCGCCCCCTATCGAGGCGGAAACGAGCAAGATGCGTTTCCCAACTTGTTTCGCATCCATGTGGCATCCTTTTCAAAAACGTGAGTTTGGTCTTGTCCCCAGAGGTAGTTTACCAATCTAGGGCAGAAATATCTCATATCCGGTCACCAAGTGATTAAGAAGATACATCCATTTGCATCTTTGAGCCTGATTAACCTAATAAGCCTTAGCGCCTGTTTAGCAAGCTCAGCGTTTTCTCAGTTAAAAGGTGATAGCATTTCTTATGGCATCTATACGGGGCTTTAAAGCTATAGCTAAGGTACAGCAAAGCCCTAACACAATTTTTTCCCAGGGAGAAATGTATGAAGTATCTCGGATTCTTGTTTTTACTGTTTTTGATGGGCTGCGTACCTGAAGTGGATAGCAGTCTTAAGCTTCATGAGCTTGTCTTGTTTAGCAATGGTCAAGACCTGAATAAGCGCCTGCTGTATTTTTATGGCGGCCCTCAGGACGTAACGCTGGGTCAGGAGCAGGTTCAGCTTGAAGAGCCTAGCCCCAATGCAGCTGAGGGCTTTAGTGTCGAAAATGCCTTATTGGCAAACGGTGAGCCAAACCTGAGTCGGCAAATTGACCGGATTTCGCCACCACCAACCAGGGTCCAGCGAATACCTCTTACTACCGAAGTTCAACTCGAGGTTGGTGCCAGGGTTGCTGAGGTTATCTATTTTGATGGTCTGAAATGGTTTACCCTGGTTGGCGAGGCTGAGCCTGGGTTTGTAACCAGGCTGGTTCCTAAAGAGCGAATCAATGGTCTCGTTGGTGCTGGTAGTCTTACCAGGGAAGAAGCGCAAATGCTCATGCGGGTACTCGAGCCAAGGGGTGCCCTGGCAGTTACAGTAGTGCCCAATCCAGCTGTGAGTCCCAGAAAAGTAGATGGCGTTGAGGAGTATTTACAAACTGCTCTCTACGTTCAGCTGACTTTGCCTACAGATATAGCTGCTTATACGCCACCCGCTGAGGACCTTATCTGGGAAGAGCTTGCATCTGGTAATCAGGCGGTTGGGGTTGATAAGCCAGAGTATGTGTTTATAAGCAACGAGACACAATTTCTCAATGTCTGGAATAAAGCCTACGGTTCACAGCTTTCGGTACCTGCCCTGCCTGACATTAACTTTGATAAAGAAACGCTTTTAGCTGTGTTTATGGGACAGAAAAATTCAGGTGGTTACGGCATTACTATTCAAGATGTAAGCAATGAGCAGACCGATATTTATGTAAATATGAAATTCAACGAACCAGCACCCGGGACGATGACAACACAAGCCTTAAGTTCACCCTGGGTAATCTTGCGTGTCTTACGCGGAGATGTGAATGCGGCATGGTTTAGAGACCCGGCAAGCTCTGAACTCTTTGCGGTTGCACGACGTTAAGTCAGGAGGCGCCGGGTCAGTTTATCGGTTTCTTCAATAGCGTCCCAGGACAATGGGATATTTTCTAGCTGCTCGAGACTTTGCTCGAGCAGCTTTGCTATATCGGTGTAGGCAATTCTTTTTGCCAGAAAGGCTTCAACCGCAACCTCGTCAGCCGCATTTAAAGCGCAGGGAGCCACACCGCCCATTTCACCTGCTTGATAAGCTAGAGACAGGCAGGGAAAGCGTTTAGTATCGGGCTCATGAAGCTCCCACGTTCCCTTTAAGTCGAGAGGTTCTAAGGGAATCTGAGGGCGTTTGGGGTACTCGAGGGCGTAATGAATAGGCAGACGCATGTCATGAGGGCCAATTTGCGCTTTAATGTTGCCATCCTGAAATCTGACTAAGCTATGGATTAAAGATTGCGGATGGATAACGACTTCTATCTGTCTTAGAGGAAGTTCAAAGAGATAATGCGCCTCTAAGACCTCGAGCCCTTTGTTAAAGAGCGTGGAAGAGTCAATTGTGACTTTAGCGCCCATAGCCCAATTCGGATGTTTTAGCGCTTGTTCTGGCGTAACCTGACTAAGGTCATGAGGTTTAAGGCGAAAGGGTCCCCCTGAAGCCGTAAGAACCAGCTTGTCGACCGCGCTTTTCTGTTCGCCCACCAGACATTGAAAAAGGGCAGAGTGTTCACTATCTACCGGGGTAATCGTGCCCCCATGTTTTCTGGCGACTTCCCACACCAGAGGCCCAGCAACCACCATAGCTTCCTTGTTTGCCAGAGCTACATGCTGTCCAGCTTTAAGAGCAGCTACCGTTGACTTTAACCCGGCACTGCCTGAAATAGCCGCAACCACACTATTAACCGGATACTGTGCCACTTCTTCCAAGCCTTCGGGACCAGGCACAAGTTTTGTGCCTGTGGGTAATTGAGGTTCTAGCTGGGCTGCCACCGTTTTGTCGCAGGCCACAAGTTTGGGTTTGAACATTTGGACCTGCTCAAGTAACAGGTCAAGATTTTTTCCTGCGCCCAGAGCCGCGACTTCATAGCCTCGCCAGCGTGCTACCTCGAGGGTCTGAGTGCCAATCGAACCAGTGGAGCCTAAGATGGAAATGGACTTCATGTCACTACCTTATCAGAAGCAGTCGTTTAACGGAGCTGATTTTGTAAATTCGCCCTTTGGAATTTTGGCTAGAGCATTTGAAACTTGCTAAACTTACCTTATCTCAAACTCAGGAGAGCTATATGTTGGTAAAAGAATGGATGACGGCCGAACCAAAAACGGTTAGTAGCAAGACGCCAGTCATGGAAGCCATGCAAGTGCTTCGGGAAGGCGGGTTTCGGCGTTTGCCTGTAGTTGATGACGGCAAGCTTGTGGGTATAGCAACCGATAAGGACTTAAAAGAAGCATCTCCTTCTAAGGCAACGACATTGTCAGTTTATGAGCTAAATTATTTGCTTAGCAAATTAACCGTAAAAGACGTCATGAAAACCCATGTTTATACGGTTGGGCCAAATGATCCTATTGAAACCGCCGCCCTTATTATGGAAAAGCATAAAGTCGGTGGCTTGCCCGTGGTAGATGGCGGCCGGGTCGTTGGGCTTTTAACCATTACCGATATGCTTTCAACGTTTATAGCTGTGCTTGGTTTAAGAGAAGGAGGGACTCGAGTCACCGTGAGTCTGCCTGATGAACCAGGTGTTCTTAGTCAGGTGGCAGAATCAGCCTCACCCTCAAATATTGTGGCAGTGGTGACTTCGGGGATCAAGGCGGGCGACAAACGAGAATTGGTTTTAAGAGTGACGGGTGAAGGGGCTGAGAGTTTCCCTGAACGTCTCAAAGCTAAAGGTATTGAGGTTACTGATTCCCGATGAATATTCGTGAGACCTTTGACGATCTTCGTAACAGTGTTAAGGCTGGACGAGTTAACCATACAGGTTTTCTCGAGCCTGATCTGGCTGCTGAACTGGTCGCAAAACTCAGGCAGGCAGATATTAGTGTTACGGTTTCTGGTGGCTATCCCGGTGCTAAAAGGCGTGTAGTCACGGTCTTTCCTGATACCATCCCCGAGGCTACGACGCCCCTAAGTGCCATCTATATTGCTGAAGCCCCTGACGAAGCCACACTGAATGCTGGCCTAAGAAGACAGCTCGAGCCCGGTGATATCGGTGATATCATTCGCCATCAAGATGGCTATAGCGCAGTTATTCTTGCGAAAGAAAGTTCTAAACTAAAAACGAGCATAAATGTTGCTGGTCACGAACGCAGTTACGAACCCTTTAAGCTTGGGCTCCTGGCAGGCTCGAGGAAGCGCGTTCAGGTAATCGTGCCTTCTTTACGCGTAGATGCCCTTGGTGCTAAAGCCTTTAATGTTTCACGTTCCTATTTTGCCAAAGGGATTGCTGCGGGAAATGTTACGATTAATGGAAAACGAGCTGACAAGTCAAGTAGTTCTGAGGTTGGTGACGAAATCTATGCTCAGGGCATCGGGCGCATGTATCTAAATTCGGTGCAAGGGGAAACGCGAAAGGGCAATCTGAAAGTTTTACTGGATGTGGAAAAGGCATGAACATTGGCCCAAACTTGGCTCAGGCAGAGACGTTTTTAGCTGAAGCAGAATGTCTCAATCCTGGGCCATGGGTTGCCCATTCCCGAAATGTCGCCCTGGCTGCTCAGAAAATTGCTCAGTTCCATCCTGAGTTAGATGAAGATCTCGCCTATGTTTTTGGTTTACTTCACGATATTGGGAGGCGAGAAGGGGTAACAGGCATGCGGCACACCCTTGACGGCTTTCACTTCTTGATGCACCGTGGATTCCCTGAGGCCGCTCGTATCTGCTTAACCCACTCTTTTTCTTACAAATCTATGGACGCTGCCCTCGGACGCTGGGACGTGTCTGATGAAGAATTCGACTTTATAAGGTCTTACCTTACTTTAATAAACTTTGGTCCATACGACATGCTTTTTCAGCTTTGTGATGCTATTGCCCTGGCAGAAGGCATTTGCCTGATGGAAAAACGCCTGGTTGATGCTGCTATTCGTTTAGGAACAAACGACTTTACCCATAAGAAGTGGCAAGCCTTGTTTGACATAAAAGCTTATTTTGAAGGTTATATTGGCAAATCAATATATGCGGTTTTGCCCAATGTTATTGACACAACTTTTCGTGAAATCATGCAATAAAATGATCACGAATAGGAAAATCGTGAAAATATTCACTAACTATCATTTGATTTAAGTGGTTTTATCTAAAATGTGTCAAAAAAGGGATATCCCATTGAGTTTTGGCTAAATACTCTTTGTTTATATATAAATTGCTTTCCAAGTCGAGCCTTACAAATTTGCTGAAAAATGAGGGCTGGGTATGAAAGTTTGGATTGTTTGGCCTTAGTGAGAATAGATTTCAGATTTTTCCTGAATTTGGGGTCACTAAGTTTGAGCCTGATAAACTTATCTCATGGCTTATGTGACCGTGGCAAAGAAACATATGCGACTCGAGACCATAAAAGGCTCGAGGTTCTTTGCCCTAGTTTTTCCTATAGCAAGTCTAGACGATGTTGAAAATGAACTCGAGTCAACAAGAATGACTTATCCCGATGCCAACCATTACTGTTACGCCTACAAAATCGGGCAAAACCTTAAATTTTCCGATGACGGCGAACCGGGTGGTACTGCCGGAAGGCCCATGCTAGAAGTCCTGCAAAAGCGCAATCTTGAAGCGGTTTTGGGGATTGTGGTGCGCTATTTTGGCGGCACGAAACTTGGTGCGGGTGGCCTGGTACGAGCCTATAGTGGCAGTCTGGCAAAAGCTCTTGATGAGGCAGGGGAGACCCTGATAAAAGACCGAACCAAGCTCTTCTTTGAAATTCCCTTTCAGGCCATGGACAGCGTTCATAGATATTTGAGCGAGGTAGCTGAACTTGTGAAAGAAGAGATGAGCTATACGGCCGAGGGGTTACGACTCGGTATTAATCTCTTACTCGAGGATGAAGCTCAGGTAAAAAAGGACCTTTTAAACCTCAGTAAAGGAGATGTGCGCTGGCTCGAGCCATGAAGCTTTGTTCATTTATCCTCATAAGTCCTAAGGTCAAAAAGGAGAGACTGGGCACATGGAGCGTTTATTATTGTTTGTCTTATTATTTAGTCTGGTGAGCTGTATACCGCAGGTCAATAGCAGCAACAAAGTGCTTGTGGTAAATGCGCCAACGGAAACGAGCGTAAGCAGCATCGCCCCTGAAGTGATTAGCCAGCTCAGCACCAAATATGCGAGTCCCGTTTATAAGGTCATTCCGGACTCCGTGTCTGGTTTTGCCGAAGGGCACACCGATTTATTTGGAAGTCGCGCTGTACTCAATACGAGTTCTACGGCTAATCGCTTAGGTGCAGAAGTTGCCGTAATGGTATCTGCTCCACTTTTTGACCGGGAAGTCAAGCTATCTGGTTCAGGAGCGGATGAGCGCAGGAAAGTAAGTACTCGAGTGCAGGTACAAGTAACAGTGCTGGACCCAGTTGGTCAGGAAGAACTCTCGAGCTATAAAAGTGCCATATTTACGAGCTTCCGCTCGGAAGTGACCAGTGTGCCGCTGCCTGCTCTAGATGAAGACCCTGACATGCAAAAAAGTCTAGACGCGGCCCTCGCTGATTTAATACCACAACTGGCTCAAGATTTAGACTATGTGTTTCAGAAGCTGAGCCCGGAAGTGTCTAATTGACTTGGCTCGAGGTTATAAATGGTAGTCATGCAAACGGTAATAACTGCATCTAGACCGTCTGATCAATGTGATAAAGCTTAGCTAATCAAAGAAAATCTTAATAGGCGAAGCTAAACCTTTTCATAGAATCCTTTGCGTTATTGAAGTGGGGCAACGTGACTCGAGCCAGAGCGTCCAGTAAGCTATAGCCAAAGCATTTTCTGGAGGTAACAATGGCATTTAATGGCTTGGGTATGAATATGGGGACACTTTCACGGTTGTCCAGCGCAGAGACCCGCTCGATAAGCCCTGAGAATTTCTCTGGGGAAAAAGGTCAGGGTGGCAGAGCACTCGAGGGTACCGGAGCAAAAGCAGCAAGTGGTTTGGGTCAGGGTTGGAAGGTGTCGCCCTCGGTTATTGTCAAAGCGGGTGAAACCTTTGAATTGGCGACTATTTCTGGCTCCGGTGCTATTCAGCAAATCTGGATGACCCCTACGGGAAACTGGCGCTTTAGTATTTTGCGCATTTACTGGGATGATCAGGAGCAGCCCTCTGTTGAATGCCCGGTAGGAGATTTTTTTGCGTCAGGTTGGGGGAAATATTCGCCTTTAAGTTCTCTGGCTGTCTGTGTAAATCCCGGGAGTGCCTTTAACTGTTACTGGGAAATGCCCTTCAGAAAGCGCTGTCGTGTCACCCTGACCAATATAGCTGACTCGGATATGGTGCTTTACTACCAGATAAATTACACCTTGACCGACGTTCCTGAAGATGCCGCCTATTTCCATGCCCAGTTTCGCCGGGTGAACCCTTTGCCCTATAAAGGGGTGTATACCCTGGCTGAAGGCATCAGAGGACAGGGGCATTATGTGGGCACTTATATAGCCTGGGGCGTCAACAATTCAGGCTGGTGGGGCGAGGGTGAAATCAAATTCTATATTGATGATGACGACGACTTTCCAACGATCTGTGGAACGGGAACTGAGGATTATTTTTGCGGCTCGTACAATTTCGAGAATAAAGAAAAGGCCGAGTACGAGGCTTTCAGTACTCCTTACGCCGGGCTGCATCAAATTTTGAAACCAGATGGTGTCTACCGATCTCAAATGCGATTTGGCATGTACCGCTGGCACATTACGGATCCTGTAAGATTTCAAAATGAGTTGAAGGTAACCATTCAGGCTCTGGGTTGGCGGGCTGATCGCCGCTATTTGCCACTACAGGATGATATTGCATCAGTTGTTTACTGGTACCAGACCTTGCCAACTGCACCTTTCCCTGCCTTGCCTGATAAAGACTATCTAGAGGTGATTTAAGGAGGTGATTTAGGCTCGAGCAGTAGTTTGTCTTGGTTGGCAAGATGGTTGCTGGTACAAATCAGGCATTAGCGGAAATAGTTTTTGATGATTTCCTGATATTCGATCGGAATTCGTCCTTCGGTAACTGCTTGCTCTTCAGCCCGCTGGAAACCTTCAGCTGTTGGCCCAAAGTTTCCGGGGTTTTCCTGAGAGGAACCAGGCAGTCTGACGGTTCCTGCCAAATTGGACTGGCCCGCGCTTAATTGTCCTTGAAGAAATTCAGGTTCGGCCTGGGCTCCTTCTTCAATACCAATAGTTTGTCTTGAGGCTGAGCTGTTTATTCCGGCACCATCTGCGCCTTCATCCGTTGCTTCATTGGGACTGTTTTGGGTTGGTCCCTGAGAGTCAGGTTGTTCGCCAGAGTTTGCCATTCCTTGATCCTGAGACTGGGTTTCTTCCGGGTCATTTGCTTCACCTGAGCTATCGCTGCCTTCCGGATTTTGGCCTTCTGCCGTTTCGCCTCCGGGTTGTTGCTCGGAACCCTGAGCCTCGTCACCTTCTCCTTGCGTTTGTTCTCCTGACTGACTTTGCTCTTCAGAGTTTTGACTTGTCTGATTTCCTTCGGTTTCTCCTTGTTGGTTAGGGTTACCCTGGCTGGAATTAGACTCTGGCGCCTGCGGAGGGGGCTGCTGTGCCTGGTTCTCCACCTGAGCGTCTCGTTCTCGCATATTCTCTAAAAAACGAGAAAGAGCCTCTTCATCTGCTACGTTTTCGGCGATGTCATTTAAGCTTTGTCCTTGTGAACCTGGCGCGTCATCAAGCGTTTGTGGGCGATTTGTCTCCTGACTATCTGCATTATTGGGCGCCTGAAGTTCTTGGGCTTGATTGAGTTGAGGATCTTCAGGGCTTCCTAATTGTTGCTGCTGCTGTTGTGATTCTTCGGCTCCGGCAAAGGGGTTACTGTCAATTCCTGGTAAGCCCAGAACCCTCGGTTGGGTTCTCAGGGGACTGTAAGGCAGGAGCGTGAGACCAAGGCTAATGACCATAAGAGGTAACCACCAGCGCTTGAAACTTACGGGCTCGAGCTTATTGAGTGACCGCTTGGTATATGCCGCCAGCGCCTCATCGAGCCCAAACGGGAGCTGCCCTGGATGCTCGAGTGAGGTTTGGTAACTCTCGCCAATTGATTTTGAAATATAGCGCTGTGCCCAGCGAATGGTTTCACGAACAGGGTAAAAGACACCCACAAGGAAACTTACCAAAATTGCCAGTAAATGAACAAAAAGGGAGCTGCCAATGAGCCAGAAAAGGACCGAGACAACGGCGCAGAGGAGGCTCGCTGCGGTCAATTTATAGTGCCATAGCTTTTTACGGGCAAGCTGTTTATGTACGGTTAGAGAGCTGGGGCTCGAGTCTGATTGTCGTTGACTTGCTTGAATCATAATTTTGCATTCTTCCTGGGGCTGAGTAAATACACTAGTGTAAGGGTAGCGAAAACCGTCATGAGAAAAAGGTGAGCCAGACTAAGCTGTCCAATGGCTGTGAGCGGGTTAAACAGTGGGATGCCCAGAGGTATATCAAGAAAGATAAAACCAATGGGTAGGGCAAGTATGGCCATGGGTAGCACGGCGGTTAAGCGCACTAGCCCAAGCAAAAACCCGAGCACGATCCCGATACCAAAATAGGCGATGGGGTCTATTAGGCCAAGGAGCAGGGTCCAGTACAGCGGCACTTGCGGAAAGCTAACAGCATAGGTTGCTACTTCAAATGCCATGCTTGTTAGTGAGAGGGTAAGAAGGGCCAGGAGACTGGCAAGTTTTTGTCGCCTTGTTTGCTTGAGTTCAAAGCTGCCAAACCCTAGAGCTAAAAGAAGCAGGGCCATAAGTCTCACCTGCGCAACCGAAAAAAAACTGTTATTGGCTATTTGTTCACTGGCAGGCCAGGTAAAGGCCAGGGTTGCAACCAGGAGTCCAAAAAATAGCAGTGACATCTGTAAAAAGTCGTTGCGAGCCAGACGTTCGTTAAGCTGGCGTAAGAAAGTCACGGCGACATCTCCGGTAAGCTTACAAAAATTGTATCGCCAGCGATGGCCAGGGCTGTGCCATTAGGAAGAAAGGGAGCAATTCTTTCCAGAGCACCTGGAGGAAGCTCGAGTCCTCCGTCTTTCACAAAAAGCTGACTATCTGGGGCGAGGCTAGACTGTAGACCGCGCCCTTTTACATAAACAGCTTGTAAGGTTTGGGCCGAGAGGTTGCGCAAGATGAGACCGTCATCGGAGGGTATAAGCTGGAATTTAGCCTGTACGAGGCGAGGTTTTTTGAGTGCAATAAGATTTGACCACCTGCTAAGCTCGAGAAGTGTAAGGTTGGGTGCCTGTCTGTGCTCTAGCAATGGGTCGATACGGCTTGCAAAAGGCAAAGCTTTACTTGCCGAAGGCAGGGTAATGATGCTGTAAAGTCCCTGCTCGAGGGCTAAATCACCTCCGGCGATTTCCAGCGTCCGAGCCTGCTCTTTGACTGGTGGATAGGGCTTTAACCACGACCAGGCTAGAATACTGGCAATAAGACTCAGGACGATGCTGGTCGTGACCGCAGTGCTGGGTAAAAAGCGAAAGATGAGCAAAATGGCAGCACTAAAAAGACTTGCCAGAACGAGTACGGGGCCAACTCTTGTCAACCTGGGAAAGTCAGTCAGGGCCTCGTCATCGAAGGCAGCGAGCAAGGCTTCTCGGTCAAGACTTTGCTTCGCCAGCAGAGCAGATTTAAGACTCGTGCGATCTACCTTGAGTAAATAACCTGCCCCAAGGCGGCTCGAGCTTTCAGTAAGCTTGAGTAGTGACGCATAACTCGAGGGTAAAGGCTCAAAAAAAATGACCCTCGTACCGGCAGTAGCTGCGCTGATAATGGCTTCAGGGCTGGGTGCAGTTACGGTGCCATCCATGATTAAGATTTCAACACCATCATAGGCGGCCACACGTTCGGGCAACTGGTGAGAAAGGGCTTCAGTGAGTCGGTGGTCGGGTAAGAGGTCAGCCCAGGAAGCAAGATTATTGCTCAAAATTAGTGCAAGGGGCGTTGTTTCTGCCTGCCTCCTGGGAAAAGAACCGCTTGCCAAAATTCGCTCTTCACTCTCAACGACCCAGCTTATAGAGCGCCATTCGGGCAGAAAAAGCTCATCTTCAAAGTGGCTGAAGCCCTGTGACCTGGGAAGACGCGCTTCATAGGTCATCGGAATTTCGCCCTCTTTTAAGCTACCCTGGTCTATTGCTACCCGTAAGGTAACAGGTGGGTGGTTACGAAGCTCGAGCACCAAAGGGTTCCAGTGATTGGCCACAATTTCCTGATTGAAACCCAGCTCAAAGCGAATGTCCTGGGCATATACCTGAGCAAGGAGCAAAAAGGGTAGGAACCAGAGCTGAGAGCAGCGTCGCATGCTACCAGTTTACAAGTATATAGGTCTGAGATTTGTTCTTATCTTTACCGTTGCTCGCTACTTTCTAAAGAAGTTATGAAGACAATGGCACTCGTGATGGTGCGTTCTCTTGTTTTATTAAGAATCATTTGATTGGCCCACAAGGCAGAACTGCTGCCACTGTCAAGCCTCATGGCATCTTTTACCTGAAGATAGTGCATTAAGGGTAGAAGATCTTGTGCCGTCATGGTTTCAGCGACGATGAATAGCGTTGATCCTGACGCCCGGGTAGCAATTACAGATTGTTGGGTGACTGCCTCAAGTATGCGAGTGCCCAGACTGAAATGCTCGAGTTCAGGTTGATAGAGCTGTGCACCATTTTTAAAGAGCAAGGGTCCTGCCTCAACAGCATAGGGAAGCGTTTCAAAATATCCTGGCTGTATGCGCACCTGAAACGTCAGAGGGTCTCCAGGATTAAGCAGGGCAAGCTCACGCAGGGCTGGGGCATAAACCAAACAAAATCCGTCTCCGGGTACCTGTCTTGGACCAATCTTATTTTCAATAATTATGCCATTTTGCACACAGATGACTCCGGTATCTGGCTGACCGACCCAGGTGTTTGCTAGTTTATGAAGGCTTAAACGACTACTATCTTCGAGGTCTTGGCTATAGACAAGCTGCCCCCTGGAAAAAAGCTCTAAAAGCGAGTTTGCCCTATCCATACTCGCAGACCCCTGATTAAAAGCGACAACTGCCCGGTTTCTACTTGGAAGCGACAGCGTTCCGTAATCAATTTTGAGAAAGCCTATGCTGTTAAACGTGGACGGGTCAAAGTAACCGGCATTAATGGCAAGTTGGCTGCCCGAAGCCAGCTGTGAAAGCTTGGCACCTCCCTGTACTCTGCCAACCACTTTAAACTGACCATAGCCAGGCAAAATCTCAACGATATGTACGACACTGGTTTTTTCTGCGGTAGGAAAGACAATTCTCTGGTACGTAAGTCCTGGACCAAGGCTACTTAATTCAGGTAAGGGATACGAAAAAGGGGTGCTTTCTGTGCTGCGAAAGAGATCAATAACAATTCTATCTGGATTGGTCAGAGTAAAGACTTTGTACTGGTTTGCATCAGACTCTATGATTATTTTATTTCCAGATGGACGTATGCTGAGATCCAGAAAATTGGGCAGGTGGAGATTTTGGGGTGGAAGAAAATAGGGTAGCTCGAGACTCAAACTACCCGTAATTTCCCCAGCATAGGAAAGGGAACCTAGTTCTATGTTGCTGTCTGGCACGAGTTCAAACACCACGCGGTCGTCTTGACCCGTACTTACACGAACTTCCTTTAAAAGAGGGGTCTCGAGTCCTAACCTGCTAAAAAAGTCTGCCTGAGCAAAAATCTGAGCATCCGTTTCAATAAGAGGAAGATTCATAGTCGGGTTTAACCAGCCTATGCCTTCAACATATGTAAGGTCGTCCGAGCCTTGAAAACGAATACTGCTGGCATCGCGGGTATAAAGCCAATCAGGCACCGGATAATAAGCCTGACCAAATGAAATGCAAACAAGACTTGTTAGGAATGTAGATAAAGCAAAACGATACACATAGTAAGTCTAGCTGGAAATTATTATTAGTGTCTGAAAGTAAGTGAACTTCTTTGTTTCGCAATAGAAAAATGGCAAGCAGAACAAATGTGAAATATAGTGCAAATTATACTATTTTTATTGGGAAACTTCGTGGATGTGAGGTACGGGTTGCAGGAATTCAGTAAACGTGATTGCTGTTTTTCCTTAAAACTTAGCCTTAGTATCCAAGGTAGGGCATAAAGGCAAAATGAACCACTGTTTAGGATGGTTGCACGATGTTGAGCCTCTTTGCAGTTGGGTAAAGGGCATTTGGTCTAATCAAGCGTAAGTAACGGTGCAAGAAACACCGAAACATCGAGTTTTCTGCCTGTGATTAAGCCCAGACTCAAGGCTAATTGCTGTGCCTGCAAATCTCGTAAACCGAGCGTTTTAGCCCCGACATTCATGGCATTTTGGCGCAGCAAGCTTAGTGGGCTAGGGGAGAGGTCAATCACGCTGAGGTGGGGGCCAAGCATGGCTTCTGGAATAAGAGATTCTGATTCGGTCCTTACCAGCAAATCGGCACGCTCGAGGGCAGAATCAGCGGCTAATTCGCCAAAGGAGTGAGCCCTTGTTCGGGTAAGAGCAATCTTGGGAAGGATTTTCTCCGCCTGAGGCAAATTGTCTGCCAGAACCGTTATCTGCTCAACACCCATACTTGCTAATTCAGTGGCTACGGCTGCTGCCACGGCATTGGCACCCGTTACCACTACGTTGGTGCCCCTTACATCCCAAAAATGCTGAGATAGAAGCTCTGCCAGAGCAGAACCAAGCACATAGTCGGCTACGAGACCCGCTGGGGTTACGACCAGGGTGTCACAAACCTGATGTTTGGTGGCAGCAAGACTGCTTCGCTGAGCGCAGCCAAGGGCCTCTTGTTGCCATCTTGGTTCCAGAACCAGAGCGCCAGCGTAGTCGAGTGCCACCAGACCTTTGCAAACATCCGCAACAGATTTCTCTAAGTTTAGAGGATGAAAGGTATTACCAGTGAATAGATCATCAAAAAAGATGCTTGTGAGATTGGGGTCGCTCGAGACTAGCGCAACAAAAGACATATGAGGTTAAGTATAAGTTTGGGAGCTTCCAGATAGCAAGATTACTCCATAAAAATCTCACGCACTGTATAATCGTGAAATGATTCACTAATAAACCTATTTTCCATTCTAGCCGATTTTTCATCTTTCACCTAGCACTCACTACCTTCAGAAAGCGCGTATGCCTATAACTTCTATCCTTTGCCTAATTTAAGGAAAGAATTGTTCTCAAAATAAGTTGGATTGCACTTGGAGCATAGTCAAATGGAGCATGACCTTTCATGAGACGAGAATTCCGACATTTTGAGTGTTGCCAAGCGTTTAAATTTGAACGGAATTTAGCTACATGCCCTTAAGGATGTCTATCCTCTTGCATCTTAGCCTAACGTTTGCCGAGGCAAAACCCGCTCTGTCGAAAAGGTTAGACTAGCGTGTGCAATTACGATCACTAACCCTTCATGGGTTTAAAAGTTTCGGCGACCGTGTAGTTATTGAGTTTGATCACGGAGTAACAGGTGTTATTGGTCCAAACGGTTCGGGCAAGTCAAATATCATTGATGGCCTTAAGTGGGTTACAGGTGGGGGTAGAGCTAGCCAGTACCGGGCAGGGGAAAAGACTGATCTCATATTTCATGGTGCGGATGGCAAGAGGAGCGTAAGCTACGCCGAAGTTGAACTCGAGTTAGTACGGGGCAAAGAACGAATTACTGTCAGTCGCAGTCTGATGCGTGATGGCAGTGGAGCGCTCAAGTTGAATGGCAAAAACTGTCGCCTCAGCGACATAGAAGATGCTCTGGCAGGAACGGGTCTGGCTCGAGGGGCGCTTGCCATTGTTGGTCAGGGCGAAGTAGGACAGGTGCTCACCGCAGATCCTGAAAAACTTCTCAATTATGTGGCTGAAGCTGCTGATGTTGCCCGGCTCAGCGGTCGTAGAGAGCAAAGTCAGGCGCGTCTTCAGGATGCAGCCACTAATCTGCAAAGGCTCGAGGACATTATGCTTGAACTCGAGCAATTTATAGAACAGTTAAAAGAAGAAGCGGAGCTTGCCGAAAAATACACAGCGCTTAGTCGCGAAGTTCTGCATTTGCGTTACACCTTAAGCTGTCACCGGGAGGAATCACTTGAAAAAGAAGTGACTAATTTGAGATTGCAGGATGCGCAGCTAGGTGACAAGCTCAGTCATAGCAGGCTGGAGCGCCGCCAAACAGAGGAGAGCTGGCAGGACAGTCGCCGCAAAGCCAGTGAGCTGGAAAAGAGATACCGGGAAGCGCTCACTCGAGCCGAGGCCCAAAAAGCCGATTACCGTATTGCTCAGGAGCGACTTGAGGCCGTCAAGCAGCAAGAGAGTGCAAGTGAGCGGGAAAGAGAAGCGCTCGAGTCTGAAACAGCCTTTATTGCTTCCATGCAGATGCCTGAGCAGCCTGCCGATGACAGCGAAGCTTTGAGTATGCAGCTGCACCAGGCTGAGGGTTATCTCAAAGCCATAGAAAAACAAGTTGGTGAACTTAGCGGACAAAGGCAAAAGCTCGAGGCAGAACTAGCTAGCTTAAGAAAGAGCAAAGATCAGGAAACTCAGAAGGCGATTGCCTATGAGACCAGCAAACAAAGACTCGAGGCTCAGATCGAAGAACTGCAAGCCCGTCTTGCCCAGGTTGGTGATACGCAGACGCCCCAGGTTCTTTCTATGAGTCAAGAGCTAAGCAGGCTCGAGCAAACCTTAAATCTTGAGACCACAGCCTTTGAGGAACTTAAAGAAGAACTTGCTCTGGCCTTGCAGGATGGGGCACGTCTTGATGCAGAAGCAAACTCGCTACATAAGGCGGCGGAACAAAGCAGAGCTGCCTTTGAAGCCCGACGTGGTTACGCTACGGGCTCCAAAATTGCGCTCAATTCTGCAATTGAAGGCATTCATGGGTCAGTAGCAGATATCCTTCGTATAGATACCGATTACCGACAGGCGATTGCCGCGGCGCTGGGCAGACGAGCTGAATACATCATTACCGAAAATGCAAGAGTGGCTGAGCGAGTTATTGACCATGTAAAGTCAGCTGGTGGTTGGGTAACAACCCTTCCCCTTGATCTGGTTAAGGGAAGACAACCTTTTTTGGATAAAGCAATCGCCCAGTTTCCTGGGGTACTTGGTCTGGCAACAGAGTTTATTGAGCTGGATGACGACTATCTAGAGCTTATTTATCAGCTTCTAGGTGGTACGGTTTTGGTAGAGACGATGAGTGACGCAGTAAAGCTGGCTCGAGTCCATAAGCAGCGGCCCAGACTGGTGAGTCTGGATGGGGGCATCATGGAGAATTATGGTGCCATGTCGGGGGGGCAGAGCAAAACCAATGTTTCTGTGCTTGGCGCAGCCAAAGACGTTGAAGATACCGAAAGCGAAGCTCTACTGGCAAAACAACGGGCCAATGCCCAGCAAGCTCGAGTCACGGAACTGCAAGAGCGTAGCAAGGCCAAGCTAGCCCTCATCCATGAGCTAAAACCTCAGGTTAACAAAGCAAAACTTGCGCTCACCCAGGTTGAGCAGGAGACTCGAGTTCAGTCCTCTCTGAAAGTAGAACTCGAGCGCCAGTTGAAGGGAGCAGAACAGGCCCTGTCTATGCTTGTGAAACCAGAATCAACCCAGTCAGGTGAAAACCTGGCCCTCCTTGAGGCAAATCTTGGTGAACTGCTGAGTCAGGAACAAAAGCTCCAGGCAGGTCAGCGTGAGCAGCAAAACCACCTCAGAGATCTTAAAGAAGCACTCAATCTTGCGCTGGAACGCAGGCAGACCTTCAGCAGCGCCCTTAAACAATATGAAGCAAATCAACTGCGTTTAGCAACGCTAAAGCAAAAGCTAGCTGCGGTACAGGCTGATAAAGAACTTATTCGCACGGCGCTAAATGAAGCTGAGCAGGCACTGCATAAGGCCGAAGAGAATTTGCCAAAGGATCTAAAGGAACATCAGGAAAGCTACGCGACTGCCCTTGCCCAGGCGCAGGAACTCGAGCAAAAGCTAAGCGACTTTACCGAATTGCAGGCAGAACTTGCTCAAGCGCTCGAGTCGGTAAAAATCACGCTGGCACGCCGTGAGGCTGCTCTTGAAATTGCTACTGAGGAACGTAAGGCATTTCCCATGGGACTCGAGCGCTTAGAGCAAAGCCAGCGAATTTGCCGTGACCGCCTTTCAGTAGCCGAGCAGGAACTCGAGGCGATTGGTCCGGTAAATCACCGTGCAGCTCAGGACCTGCAACAGCAAAAAGAGCGGTATGAGGATGTGCAGGTGCAAAGCGTGCAGGCAACCTTAGCGGTTAGTGAACTTGAGGCCGTACTCGAGCGCATAGATCATGAGGTGACCAGCAAGTTAAGACACGCCGTTAATCAGCTCAAAATCCACTTCAGTCACTATGTAAAAGAATTATTTGGTGCCGATGCCAAGGCCAATGTTCTGGTCCATGAAGAAAATGATCGACCAAAAGGTCTCAGTATCATTCTGCAACCCCCAGGCAAGCAGACCCAGTCGCTTAATTTGTTGTCGGTAGGCGAAAGAACGATGGGCGCTATGGCGTTTCTTTTCTCGCTGCTTCAGGGGCAAGACAATAAGCGCTTGCCCATAGCCATCCTGGATGAAGTGGATGCGCCCCTTGATGAGGCAAATATCCGGCGTTTTTGCACCTTTGTGGATCATCTGGCAAAGCAGGGGACACAATTTGTACTTATCACGCACCAGAAAGCCACCTTTGAAATTGCCAATGTTCTATGGGGTATTACCTCAGAAAAAGGCGTGAGTCGGGTCTTTAGTATTAGCCGCAACGAATACGAGGCGGCTTAAGCGCGCTATAATTGCTTGTTGTGTTAAAGAATCGCCGAGCCACCTTTGACTATGAAATCCTCGAGACCTATGAGGCAGGTATTGCTCTTACCGGTAGCGAAGTTAAATCTTTGCGAGAAGGTCAGGGTTCACTGAACGAGGCCTTTGCCCGGATAAAAAAGGGGGAGGTGTGGCTCGAGGGTATGAACATCCCGGTCTATCAGCAGGCCAGCTACAATAACCATGAACCCTTACGCAGCCGTAAACTGTTATTGCAAAAGAAAGAAATTGCTGAAATCGCCAGAGGACTCGAGCGCAAGGGGCTTACGGTCGTACCTATGAGTCTCTATTTTAAAAGTGGCTGGGCCAAGGTAAAAATAGGTCTTGGTCGAGGTAAGAAACTCTATGATAAACGACAGTCAGAAGCCAAGCGCGATGCGCAGCGGCAAATTGAGCGGGTTTTAAAGCGTTACTAATGAGGCGGTTCCTTGCCCTTCTTGGGCTATGGTTTTTAAGCGTAAGTCTGGGCCAGATGGTTGTTATAAACGGTCAGGCACTACCAGGTGCGCGCAGCGATCTGGTAAGTGGCTATAGTTACGCACCAGCAACAGAGCTTGCCAGCATCATTAGTGCAGATCTCATTGATGAGGGGGACAGTTTGAGTTATGCGTTTAATGGTCAGGTCATGAGTTTTTCTGTCGCTAACAGTGCCAGCGAAGCACTGATAAACACGAGTTCTCTAAGATTTAATGGTCAGCTCATTGCCAGCACAGCTGCTCTTCGCACAGAGGATGCAGTCTTTATTCCAGTACGGAGTTTTATTGACGCTCTAGGCGGCAGTATTGACTATATCCCTCAGGAGAACAGTGTGCTTGCCGTAATACCAAGAGCAAGCCTTAAACAACTGGAGTTTAAGCGTATTGCCAGGACAGAGCGACTAAGCTTTACGTTTAGCGCACTTAGTCCGGTCAGTCAAAGCTATTTCCCAGATGAGCGCCGACTCAGATTTGTTTTTGGTCACCTTAATCCGGTAAACCCCTGGCAGGGAAGGGGAGACTATAGTGACAGCATCGAACTCAGGTTTGAAGAAGGTCAGGCGACTCTCGATCTGTTGCTTAGGCCAGATGTGACCTATGACAGTTTTTCTTTATCCTTGCAGGAGGGGTTTCAATTCAATCTTGATTTGTTTGAAGGGCAAGCTCAGAGTAGTCGTAGTCTGATTGTACAATATGACCCTGAAAGCTTTGCCCTAGCCAGCCTATTGCCCGAAGCGACTGCAGGCTTTGAGGTAAGGTTGGTCTCTGGAAGTGATGCATCACTTCTGTATGCCGACACTGTCATGGTCTTGTTATCTGCTTCTGACTTAAGAGAAAAAAGCTTTAACGTGTATTATCCAGAATCTTATGCTCCTCCTTATTTGCTCGAGCAAGCCCTAGCGTTAGAACCTGCTCTGGCGCAAAAACTTAATCCGAGTCTTTCTGGAGAAGCAGACTTTCAGCGTGGTGCTGAGAGTTTTGCCAGACGCCTCAGTTTAAACAGTGGTTATCAGCTGCTTACTATTTCCGCGGTGCCGCTACTGGATCATGCCATAAGTCAGGCGTACTGGGTACTCGAGCTTTCACCTGATTTACTCGCTGACGCTAGTTTTCAGTCTGCCCTTAAAAGAACCTTGGCAGAGGTTATGGCTCAGTAATGGCAAACCGGTCGGTATGGTTTAAAGCCTTGTTGACGCCGCAAAGTCTAATTGCTTTAGTTATTTGCCTGGCGACAATACAATACGCCCTCCCAATTTCTAAAGACATCATGAGACAGGCTCCGAAAATTGAACTCGAGACCAGCAGCGGGCAAGCTGTAAGTAGCAGGGAAATCGAACTGGCTGTGTTTGATGACAAGCAGCTCGAGCGTCCTCTTTTTAAAACAGTAAGTGTTGCCGAAGACGACGCTGCCATTATCAGGATAATCGTTGAGAGCCTGCAAGACGAAATGTCTATCTGGCCTGCATCTCTTACGTTAGATACGGTGTTTTTGCTTGGAGAAGCCCAAACTGCAGTGCTGGATTTTAGCTTTGAGAGGGGCTCGAGTCAGCCCTCTCTGAATGACGAATGGCGGCTCTTGCGTAGTCTAAGCTCGAGCCTCAAGCGCAATGGCTATGCCAATCTAAAGATTCTTATTAATCATGAAGAGTCCTCTAGCTTTCTTCGCTATATTCGTCTGGATTCGGTTGACGATTAAGACCGATTTCGATACGACCTATACTGATTCCACGGGAAAGCAGTCCTGAACCACAGGGAGTGACTATGATTGCTGAGCGATGGAGAATCGTTGATGAAATTCAAATACAGTGCGATACAATCTGGCTTTGCCTGTTGTTCAAGCATCATGTTCAATGAATTTAGATACATCTTGTTCAGTGTAATATCGGTTCAAGACTGTTTAAGAAGAACCCTACTAAGAGATGTTTATTTCATTAGGGATATTATTGGAATCTGTATTAGACCTCTAGGGCTCCATTCGCGTGAGCATTCTGGGAAATGGGATGACCTCACGGACATGATCAACCCCGGCAATCCAGGCTAAGGTACGCTCCAGGCCTATTCCAAAACCGGAATGGGGTACTGAACCAAAGCGGCGCAGGTCGACATACCAGTTAATGGCAGCTTCGGGTAAATGGTGCTCCTTAATCCTTTGCTCAAGCAGCGCCAGGTCGTGGATTCTTTCAGAACCACCAATGAGTTCGCCGTAACCATCTGGCGCAATGAGGTCTGCGCATTTGACCCGGGTTGGATCATTTTCAAAAGGCTGCATGTAAAAGGCTTTGCACTTGGTAGGCCATGCTTCAATAAAAATAGGCCGATCAAACGCTTCGCCAAGCGCGGTCTCATGGGGTGCACCAAAATCATCTCCCCAGCTAAGCTCGAGTCCTTTTTCCTTAAGCATACTCAGGGCGGCATCGTAACTAATACGTGGGTAGGCCCCTTTGGCAGCAGGCTCGAGCTTTGTCACGTCTCGCTCCAGCAGCTTTAGCTCGTAGGAGCGCTTTTCTAAAATCCGGGAAACCAGATAGGAAAGCATGTCTTCCTGAAGCTGCATATTCCCCTGATGATCGAGAAAAGCCACTTCTGGTTCGACCATCCAGAACTCCAGAAGATGCTTGCGGGTTTTTGATTTTTCGGCACGGAAGGTCGGGCCAAAGGTGTAGACCTTACCAAAGGCTAAGGCTCCTGCCTCGGCGTAGAGCTGGCCGGACTGAGAAAGATAGGCTTTATCTTCTCCAAAAAGGTCTATTTCAAAGAGGTTGGTGGTATCTTCGGCAGCTGTGCTCATAAAAAAGGGAGCATCAAAGCGGATGAAGCCCCGGTCACTTAAGAAGTCATGAATACCGCGCTCGAGTTCGTCACGAATTCGCAATAAGGCCCACGGTTTACGGTGACGCAAATACAAATGCCGGTGATCAAACAAAAAGTCAATACCGTGCTCTTTAGGCGTTATAGGATAGTCGCTTGCACCATGAACGAGCTTAAGATCTGATACGCCAAGCTCCACGCCTAGTGGCGATCTATCATCCTTGCGAACTTCACCTTTTAGCTGAATGCTGCTTTCCTGAGAAAGGCCTTTGGCCAGATCAAAAACCTCTTCTGGGACTTCGTTTTTAACCACGACTGCTTGTATAAAGCCGGTGCCGTCGCGCAGTTGTAAAAAGGCGATTTTGCCGCTGCTCCTTACTCCTGTAACCCAGGCACTGAGGCTGACGGTTTGTCCTACCTGATTGGCTAAGTTTTCTATAGATATCATGGTCTTAGTTTATCAGTCAGTCCGAACTTGTGTCTGCGAATTCAAGAGCTTCTTGAATAGCATCGACGGCACCACAATTATCAACGTCGTCTGGGGTAGAAGGATAGACATCTAAGAGTTCTTGTGGCGAATTTGCCATAACTCTGGGGTGAGCAACCGCCTCAAGCATCGGGATATCGCCGACACTATCACCAATGCCCATCGCCTGATCCTTGTCAAGTTTAAGGTGCTTGCATAGCGTCCCAACGGCGCTGCCTTTAGATACCCCTTCTTTGGTAATGCTGACAAAATAGGTGCCCGGCTGAGCTGAAGCCGTAGCGACACCATGCTGGGTGCCTGAGGGTTTGGCGCTCAAAGCTAGCTCGAGTGCTTCTGTTGGAATAACCCACTGGGCGCGAATGATAGGTTCGGTAGCCAGGACCTCTTCCAGATCTTTCACGATGGCCTGGACGCCAATCATTTTGGCATGGGCTTCGCTAATGGGAGTGCGCCGCTCCACATACAGGGTATTAGGTGTGTAGAGTTCGAGCACCAGGCCTTTGGTGCGAGCAAAGTTAATGAGCTCGAGGGTTGCTGATGACTTGAGACCTGAAATTTCGATACTGTCGCCAGAACTTAGGGCAATATGGGCACCGTTCTGAAAAATATGGGGGTTATTGGGACCAAGCCGCTCTGCTACACGCCGGGCAACACCAAGGTTAGGTCGCCCGGTGCATACAGAAAACCGCATACCTTTGTCTTTGGCTCGCTCAACAATATCCCAGATGCAGGCTTCAACCTGTCCTGATTTGCCAATAATCGTACCGTCAAGATCCAGAATGACGAGGGGTAGCATGACTAGGCATCCTCAATTTTCAGGTGCAAGTCTGCCAATTGTTTGGACTCGAGCTTATTGGGTGCTCCCGTTAAGGGTTCAACACCTCGCTGGTTTTTGGGAAAGGCAATGACGTCGCGAATGCTGCGGGTTTTACTGAGGAGCATGACAAGTCGGTCCAGACCCCAGGCAATCCCTCCGTGAGGAGGTGCACCGTAAGATAGGGCGTCCAGGAAAAAGCCAAAGCGGGCCTGAGCTTCTTCTTTGCTAAAGCCAAGGGCATCAAACATTTTAAGTTGAGTGTCGTACTGATAGATACGGAGGGAACCACCGCCGACCTCATTGCCATTTAAGACCAGGTCGTAGGCCCAGGCTCTCACTTTGCCTGGGTCGGACTCGAGCCTGGCAAGGTCTTCATCATGTGGGCGGGTAAAAGGGTGGTGCATATAGGTATAGCTATTTGTCTCGGCATTAAGCTCGAGTAGGGGAAAATCAAGAACCCATAAAAATGCTAATTCGTCTGGGTCACCTATAAGGTTAAGGTCTGCTGCCAGCCTAAGGCGTACGGCTCCTAAGGCTTCACAGGTTTTTTTCCATGAGTCAGCGACTATTAAAATAGTATCGCCATCATTCATCAGGTTCTGCAACTGAGTTTTTTCTGTATCGGAGAGAAACTTAGCAATGGGTCCAGTTAATTCCTCGAGGTTTTTTAGCCAGGCAAGCGCCTTGGCACCATGCGTCTTGGCATGTTCTTCAAGAGCGTCTAAGCCTTTACGGGAAAGATTGGCGGCGTGGTTTGCAGGTACAATAAGAGCTTTTACGCAGCCCCCTTGCTGAATAGCGGAGCTGAAACCACGAAACTCTGAATGAGCGAAAACTTCGCTGAGATCACTTAGCTCGAGGCCAAAACGTATATCTGGTTTGTCTGAGCCAAAACGGTTCATAGCATCTTGATAGCTTAGACGTTTAAAGGGGATGTCGATATCTTTGTTTAAGGCCGTTTTAACAACATGAGCCATAAGTGCTTCATTTAGTACAAGAATATCTTCCTGATCGACAAATGACATCTCGATATCAAGTTGGGTAAAGTCGGGCTGCCGATCAGCTCTTAAATCTTCATCTCTAAAACAGCGTGCAATTTGGAAGTAGCGGTCCAAGCCTGACATCATGAGCATTTGTTTGAAGAGCTGAGGAGACTGGGGGAGAGCGTAGAAATTTCCTGCCTGTAAGCGGGATGGGACAACAAAGTCCCTTGCCCCTTCTGGGGTTGAAAGCGTAAGCAAAGGGGTTTCAATTTGAATAAAACCTTCGGAGCTTAAAAAATCCCAAATAGCTTTAGATATTTTGTGTCTCAAAAGTAGTGGCCTGGCGGCCTCAGGTCTGCGCAGGTCAAGATAGCGGTAACTTAAACGTAAGTCCTCATTAACAGAATCGCCTTCAATGGTTCCGTCCACCAGGAATGGAGGTGTCTTGGCTTCAGATAAAATGGTAATGCTCTTAGCCACTACTTCAATATCACCTGTTGCCTGGTTGGCGTTGCGCATCGCTTCGGGTCGCAAACTGACCGTTCCTTCTACCTCAATGACAAATTCGCTTTTAACTTTTTCGGCGGTAGCAAAGGCCTCGCTATCTGGCTCAACCACAATTTGTACCAGACCTTCACGGTCACGCAGGACAATAAAGATAATACCGCCATTATTGCGGCTGCGATTTACCCAACCCTGTAAGAGCACCCTTTGGTCGGCGTGTTCTATTCTTAAACTACCAGCATAATGTGTTCGTTTCATAAAGACCTCGGACAAACTCTGAAAAGATAAATATCCAGTGCAGTAACACTGGATATTTGCTAGACCTGAGTTTAGCATGGTCAGCGCCATGCCGAAAATGTTTTAGGGCAGAGTTGTTGGCAAGCCGTTGCTGCGGTTGCCGCGAACATAGACAAAGACAAAACCCGAGCCAGCATTTTGCGGAACAGCAACTTCAATGCGATTGCTTGTCCAGCTTGATGCACGAACGGCAATGCCACCATTGCCATAGACATCAGCACCAAGCAAGACATAACTGTCTTCGGCTTGACCTGCCAGACCGTCACCAAAATAACGTCCCTGGATGAGCATGGTGCCCTCCTGAGTTTGGGGCGAGGTTACTGAGATAAGGGTAGGTAGAACATTATTTTGAACCTGAAGTTTCGGTGCGCAAGCAGCAAGCAAAAATGTAGCTGCTAGAAAAAGGGCTAGACGTTTCAATACAGCCTCCTTAGTAACCAAATCGTACGCAACTGAGTTGTAGAACGTCAATGGCTATTTTCATAAAACAGCTAAAGTAGCAGGCTCGAGTTAAGAATCTATCGCAAAGCAATGCGGAGAAGGTATTCGAAAGGAAAAAAGATGGCTTAGTGAAATAAATATTTAATAGCTAGAAAAAGTCGTAAATTAAAGATAAGTAGCCTTATCCTGTATATTTTACATATAAGTTTTTCCTTATGGAATATGCTAGTATTTTACCATGGCTGACACTTCATTCCTCAGTTCACGATTTGGGGGTACCTGGAAATTTACAGACTTGTCTGAGCACTACGCTATTAGTTCGGATGGCCGTGTATGGCGCTCGAGCTATGCCCCAAAGAAAACAACGACTGGCTATAAAGATAAAAATGGGTTTCACTATGTTGGCCTTAGCAAAGGCCTGAAGTATGCGGGAAAGCAGCTATTGCACCGACTTGTTTTTCAGGTTTGGGTTTCAGAGATTCCCTCTGGCCACGATGTCATTCATCTGGACGGAGATAAATCAAACAATGCGCTGGAGAATCTACAGCTGATTAGCCACGCTGACTTACTTGCGTTACAGTCACGTCAGGGTCGACTCTTTAGAGGTCCTCACTCATCAGAGCGACTTGAGGCAATTCAAGTCTTACAAAAGCTTGGCTGGACCCAGGAGAAAATTGCTAAGGCTTTTGGAATAAGTCAAAGTGCCGTTGCGCAGTACCTGATTCATTTCCTTAAGGATAGGGTGTGATAGCCTGACGCTATGAGTTTTGATCTGGATAAGCTCAGCCCCCAAACCCAGCTCGAGCACGCCCGGTCCTGGGCCAGTCTCAGCTCCGAAGATTTAAAGCGGCTTGCCGCTAAAGCCGTTCTTGAACGTGATCACGAAACCCTCTGGGACTTAACCAGAGCTTATATGTTTCTCCATGGTGCCAAAGGCGGCAAGGTCAGTAAACACACGCTTAAGTCATACCGGCGCGGTGTTTTAGATTTGCTCGAGTCCTGGCAACACGAAAACTTGCTGAGGCCAGGACGCGACGCTGGAGTACTCTATATCCGTACTTTAGAAACGGAGCCCAAAGCAGAAACGGGAAAACCACTTAGCCCTGCAACTGTGGAAGTTAAGCTTGCCGCGGCTCGCACCTTGTATAAGGCGCTGCGCTGGTCTGGGGTAAGCGAAGCTGTTCCCTTTGAAAATGTCAAGCCTGCCGCTGATCCAACGCCTGACTGGGAAAAGCGCCAGCCCTATACGGTGCGAGAAGTTGATGCTCTATTAGAGCTTGCTGACCCCAGTGAAAAGGTGATGGTCCTGCTTGGCGCTCACGCAGGTCTCAGGATTAGTGAGATGGTAGGCCTTAGCTGGTCAGATATTGACTGGTCGCGCTCGAGCCTTAAAGTTTTGGGTAAAGGTGGCAAGCGGGCCAGTGTAACCATGTCAGCCAGACTCGAGGTTGAATTAAAACGCTTAAGACAGTTGCAGGATGAACGCAAACGAACCGCACAGGCTGCCGACAAGGTTTTGCCGTGGGCCAGCGACCGGGCCAGAGGAAGGTTTAAAGAACTGTGTCAGCTGGCTGGGGTCACCTATGATGACAAAGCTGTCCACGGTTTAAGACACGGTGCTGGTACGCGCTATTATGCCCAGACGAAAGACCTGGGTCGGGTTGCCAGCCATTTGCGCCATGAAAATATACAGACGACTCGCGTCTATGCCAAACTTGCCGATGAAGCCATTAAAGACGATCTTAAGGATTGGTAAATAAAGCTGCATTCACAATTGCCTAATGCCTAACAACGTTTAAGCTAATCCTTGCTAAACTTCTATAGGTTACTTTTACCTTTGGGTAAAAAGTTTGAAAGGACACTCATGTTAAAACAAGTAAAAATCTGGTTTTCCCTGGCTGTACTGGTAGCCCTGCTAAGTAGTTGCACGGTTACCTTTTTACCTTCAGATGTTTCGATTTCTGGCAGAGTTCGCTTTGGCATTGAACTAAATGATGTCATCTCGGACTTTCGCCCAGACCGTGGTGCAGGTGCCAGCTACCGGGTTGGCGATAGTATAGGATTTCTTATTCGGACCAATCAAAGTGGCTATGTGACCCTTACCGAAATTGATCCTTACGGCAACGTTCAGACCTTTGGCCGTAATATTGCTGTGGGTGCAGGTACAACGGTCATCAATGGCCCTGATGCCAGATCAGAGTTTGCCGTAGGTAGCAGCTCCGTTTCAGGTTTACACAGGGTACGCGTTTCCTTTACCCCCTCCCCCACCGATACGACTCGAGTCACTTACCGGGGTGTCATTGGTGAAGATGGTTGGACCAATATTATTGTTACCGACGTTACCCCCTATAATATTAGAGATATCGCAGAAACGACCTACTATATTCAGTAATTAAAGGCAACATTTGGGAAAGCGTGGGTAAAACTGCCCACGCTTTCGATTTTTAGGCTAAAATAGATTCTTGGAATAATTTTCGCCGTGATTCTCTAACGAATCATTTCTTGTCTTTAACAACAACTAGGAGGACACCGCCCTTGGCAGGACATAATAAATGGTCACAAATCAAGCGCAAAAAGGCCGCAAACGATGCGCAGCGTGGCAAAATAATAAGCAAGCATATTCGCGCGATTCAGAGTGCGATTCGTGAAGGCAGTAGCGATGACCCTTCAACGAATCTTTCGCTTAAAAACGCTCTGGCAGCGGCTAAGTCTGACAGCGTTCCAAGTGAAACCATTGACCGTGCAATAGAGCGTGCCACAGGGGGGGGTGAGGGGGCTAGCTACGACGCCGTGACCTATGAAGGTTATGGCCCAGCAGGGGTTGCTTTTGTTGTCGAGGCCTTAACCGATAATCGCAACCGTACCGTCAGTGAAGTGCGTCATGTTTTTACGAAACATGGTGGCAATATGTCGGGCGGTACTGCCTGGCAATTTGAATCCGCAGGTATCATCGTCTTACCCACAACAAGCGAAAAAGCTCAGGAAATGGCTATTGAGCTTGGCGCACAGGATCTTGAGATAGAAGACGAAAGCCTTACCATTTACACTGACCCCGCAGAACTGTATGCCGTTGTCGATGGTTTACAGGCTGCCGGCTTTGAGGCCGAGATGAGCCAGTTGACGAAACTTGCCCAGACTCCTAGCCTTCTTTCAGCAGAAGATGCCGCTAAAGTCCTGAGGTTTACGGAAGCGCTGGAAGATCTTGATGATGTCCAGAATGTTTACTCGACGGCTGATTTAAGCAAGCTTGAAGCGGTAGGTTAACTATGTCTGATGCTAGTTTTCCAACCATAGCCTGGAACGATGTACCTAAACTTTCCGCCTCTCAAATGCAGCAGCTCGCTATGCTGGCTACAGGCAAATATGGCTTGGATATCCGTTTAATTGTTGAACATACAGGAAGAAACCTTGCCGAACTCGTTAATCACTTTGCACCTGAAGGTCCAGTACTGATTGCAGCAGGCCGTGGCAATAACGGAAGTGGCGGTTTAGCAACTGCCAGACTTTTGGCATCACAGCAACGGCCCGTATGGGTTGTGCCCACGCATGAAGCTGAAAACTATTCTGGAATCACCAAGGAGCAGCTCGAGCTCCTGAAACATTACCCAAGTGCTCGAGTCAGAAGTAGCCTGCCCAAAATGAAATTTACTTGCGTGATAGATGCGGCGATCGGTACTCAGTTAGAGGGCCCACCCAGGGGCCGTACGCTAGATGTTATTACAGTATTAAATAATCTAAGTTCTGCGGGTTCATGTGTTATTTCCCTAGATACTCCAACAGGTATGGTGGCAGATACAGGCGAGGTCCCGGGCGAAGTGGTAAACGCGACCATGACCATGGCCCTTGCGCTACCTAAACGCGGCGTTGAACCAGGCACCGCAGCAGGTGACATTTATATAGGTGATTTTGGCGTACCTCCAGGTGTTTTTGAAGATATGAACCTAACGGCTCCAAAATTTACCAGCTTCCTTACCAAAGTCATTCCTTAATAGGGAAAAAAATCAAATTAGATCCCCTTGTAATAAGGGGATTTTTTAGTTCCCCAGGGGTCCTGACAAAGGCTTGAGTTCACTTTGGGGCTCTCCGTAAGGATAGAGATCATAGTTCGTAAGCTCTACGTAGCCTTTTCCGGTATGGCTTCCGGAAATACCCACCGCCCCCTCCCAGTAAACAATTCCCGTCGTGGCTCGAGTATTCATTTCCTGCTTCTCCAGTAAAGGACTGATGAGTAGCTCGAGCCCTCTGCCTGGTATAGAAAGAGTCCACTCGAGTGGATACACCGCCCCGGTGGTTTCACTTTTCCATAGTTTGCCTGTTGGGGTTAACGAAAAATCATCACTCGATAGGTTTTTAACCTGACCAACCTGATCAATAAAGCTACCTGCCGCTGTACTGTAACTTCCATCCGGTTGACGAATAAAGTAGAGCATAACTTCGGTGTTATCATCCAGTTGTAGACTAAACCAATCCCATCCAGCATAGGCGTCAAGCGTAAAATCTCCCCACTGGTGATCATGCCAGGCTTGCCCTGTCACCTTATGCTCTTCACAGGAAAAAAGGGTGCAGTTGGTTTTTAGCACACCCTCAGCTGCCATACGCGTATAGGAGAGATAATAGCTCACTCCACCTGGTCCCATAGACTGTATTCCTGGCGGATTACCATGTAAAGCCATAGGTTTTTCGGCAGTTAAAAAAAGCTCGAGCTTCTTATCCCCTAACTCAGCTTTTATTTGATACTCCCTCTCCCCTATTTTTTGGGCTGACCAGGTATGGAGCCTAAGATCAAGGTTTTCTTCTGAGGTACTGGCTTCAAAGTTGCCAAAGTCGCTTATTTGGGCCATATGAAAATCTTTATTTCCCAGATCTGTAATGGCAAAGTGCCCAATATGCCCCTTTTCCACAAGCCACCATGCCGGAATAAAGCCAAAAAGCCTGGCATTTTCAGGAGCGTATGCTTTAAAAAAAGTGAGTTCAAACCCATAGTCGTGTCCAGCTTCATCCTGCAAATGACCTGTCCAGTACCACCACTCAATGGGCGCTCGGTGAGCTGCCTCGTCTCGAGGTAAAGAGATAGCATCTATAGGATAGGGTTGATAAACCGACGGCACGCAGCTGATTAAAGTTATAGCAAGGAAAAGAAAAGCTAATACCTTTGACATAAGCTCAGCATAGTGTCAAGTCAATCTAAAAACCAGAGTCTTTACTATGATTGCTAGTGAATACTTTCACGATTTAAAAAGTCGTGAGAAAATTCTGCCTTATCAGAGAGTTTCTCTAAAAGCTTGTCTATAACTTACACAACAGCGTTTCACCGCCTCTACGCTTAGCATAGAGCGTTAGATTATGACAGTTAATGGAGTACAGCTATGAAAAAAATCGTCCCCGTCTTAGGGCTCGTACTTTTTCTGGTTATCGTTGGCGTGTGGTTATCAAAACCAAGTACCACTTTAATACCAAACGCCGTCAGTGCCCAGGAAGATCAAGGCCAGGACAATCAAAGTAATGAGTCATCACCTGAAACGACTGCTGGAGATTCAGAGGAAACACCTGCAACTGAAACTGCTCATGAGGATAGTGATACAGCAACAAGCGAAGTCGTTGCCATCCCGGAGGGTTTTAGTGAAGTTGAGCCGCTAAGCGCTGAACAGGAGCAGGTTTTTGATCAGGCAGAAGAGGTTCTGGACCCTGCTAAGGATTATCAGGCGCTCCTTGTTACCACCAAGGGAACCATCCGAGCTGACCTATTTGAAGAGAAAGCGCCTAGAACAGTCAATAATTTTGTCTTTCTATCACTTCATAAATTTTATGACGGCATTGTATTTCACCGGGTGCTCGAGGATTTTATGGCGCAAACCGGTGACCCTACGGGCACGGGCAGAGGTGGCCCTGGCTATCAATTCGATGATGAATTTGACGCTAGTCTCAGGCACGACAAACCTGGCATGCTAAGTATGGCTAATTCTGGACCTAATACCAATGGTTCACAGTTCTTTATTACGTTTGTTGAAACACCGTGGCTTGATGACAAACACAGTGTTTTTGGCGAAGTTGTAGAAGGTAGTGATGTCTTAGACAAGCTGACGAGAATTGATCCAAGCAACAATGTCCCGGGCATCATCGTGAATCTAGATGCGCCTCTTGCTGACCTAAAAGAAAAAGGTCTTGCTGTTGAAGGTGATGACAGTGAAACAGTGGAAGACTTTTTACGGACATCGCTTGGCGAGCTACCAGAGATGGGCAGTTCATTTAAACTCTTAGACTATGACGCGGTTGTTGGACGCGTAGGTGAAACGCCCGCCCTCGGAGTCTATCTGGACAGTCCAGACAAAATCACTAAAGTCATCATCATCGAACAGCCCAAAAGCGAGTAAGGAGCCCTCATGTATTTACCAGAAGGTTATTCACCCATTGCACCCCTATCAGAAAAGCGCGTAACTTCGTTTAAAAAGGCAGAACCAGTACTCGAGCAAGGCAAAGATTACCGTGCCGTAGTTGAAACCAGTAAAGGGCGACTTGTTCTTGATTTATTTCAAGATGAGGCCCCTATGACGGTGAACAATTTTGTTTTTCTGACACTGCACAAATACTATGATGGCGTGGTCTTTCACCGCGTCCTCGATAATTTTATGGCCCAAACGGGTGACCCAACGGGCAGCGGCAGAGGTGGTCCTGGCTACACCTTTGGTGATGAAACCAGCAATGGCAAACGTCATGTAGGTAAAGGCATATTGAGCATGGCGAATACAGGAATGCCAAGTTCTAATGGCTCACAGTTTTTTATTACCTTTGTTCCAACACCCTGGCTGGACGGAAAACACACCGTTTTTGGAGAAGTAATCGAAGGGCTCGAGGTTCTTGACAAGCTCAATCGCATTGATCCTCAAAGACCCGGTGGCGCACAGCCCGATGTCATGAACGAAGTCTATATTGTTGCCAAATAACCCTTCTTCATAAATCGTCTCCTCTACCCCGGCTAAGTGCTGGGGTTTTTTATTGCTCTCCCCTTTTTAAGAATCTGTGACAAAACTTCTTGAATGGTCATGTAAGATTTTGCATTTTTTTGGCCCTTGCCTCATACTTGTAAGGAAACACCTAGTCCCTTCTCATTGACTGCGTGTTATTTTGAACTTAGATGCGTTGTCCTTTCATAATTCCGATTGGGTGGAGTCGAGTTGTTGCCCTCGCTGGTGTCTTTTCAAGCTGAAGATATAGCAGACATTCTTATTATTGCTGCGCTGATTTATCAGATGTATGTACTCCTGGTAGGTACTCGCGCATGGAATGTTTTGAGGGGTGTATTGGCCCTAGGAATCTTATGGTTTCTAGCGACTCAGTTTAAACTTGACGCCACAAAATGGCTATTTGACCGTGTTGCTCCCTTTGCCCTATTAGCTGCAGCGATTGTCTTTCAACCTGAGTTAAGAGCGGCACTCGAGCGTATGGGCCGAGGTCGCGTGGCCAGAGTCTCGAGTAGTGACCCTGTTCAATCCATCATGACGGCAGTTAGAGAACTGGCAACACAGCGAAAAGGCGCCCTCATTGCCGTCGAGCGAAAAACTCCGCTGGCTGAGTATGGAGCGGCAGCCGTCATGGTAAATGCCGAGGTCAGCGCTGCTTTACTGCAGACCTTGTTTGACTCGTACGGTCCTCTTCACGATGGTGGGGTTATTATTCGCGGAGACAGGGTTATATACGCAGGCGCAGTATTTCCCTTATCTGACAAAAATGAAGGCTGGTCCGTAAAGCACGGAACCAGACACAGAGCTGCCCTGGGCCTTTCAGAAGTTACAGACGCACTGGTAATCGTAGTAAGTGAGGAGAGAGGAACGGTAAGCCTTGCCCAAAACGGTGTTTTAAAGACAGATGTCGCCCCAGCAGATGTTGTTCTGGCCTTGCAGGAGGTCTTGGGTAAATGAGTTTCTTGACCAGGAACTGGCTGGCAAAACTAGGGTCACTGCTCTTTGCGGTGGTCATCTGGTATTTCATAAGCGCAAGCCAAAATACCCAGGCCAGCACCGAATTTGAAGTTCCTGTCAATTATGTGGGTCTGGGCAATGAGCAGGTGGTGAGGGGCGCACCAGCCAGTGTTCGCGTGGAAGTCCTGGGTTTAAAAGAACAGCTGAACCGTCTCAGTTCAGAGAATTTCAGTGCCGAAATCGACTTTAGCAATACGGAGGGCGCTTATGAGAAAGATATTTTTGTCGTTCCTCCGCAGGGACTCCGACTGGTAAAGATTACGCCTGCTACCGCTCTTGGTACCGTAGAAAATATCGAGCGAAAAACCGTTCCCATTGAAACCAGTCTTTTAGGAAATGGTACCGAAAATATTAAAGCAAGGATCACTACAACCGTTTTAGAGGCAAGAGTTATAGGGGTAAGCTCGAGCCTGGAAAAAGTCAGTAAAGTCATTGCTAGCGTTCCAGACACTGAGGGCGATCATGTCATTACCCTTTTTGCTGCCGATGCTAACAATGTCCCGGTAAAAGACAGCAGCATAACGGTGAGTCCAACGACCATAAGTGCCAAGGTAAGTTATGAAACGGTCTATTACAGTAAGCGTGTGGCCATAAATCTGGGCGATGTCCTTGATATGTTTCAGTCAACCAATCTTGGTCTGTCAAATGTAACTCTCTCCCAAGACCGTATAACCCTGCTTGGCCCTAAAAACGCCTTGCAGGACATTAACTCAGTAAACATTAACGTTGAACCCATTACGGGCGAGCTAACAGAAGGTGTATATACTTTAACTGTTATACCGATCTTGCCCGAAGGCATCAGTAGCCCAGATACGGTAACGCTTGAGATTAACCTGGTCGCCCTCCCCGAAGAAACACCACAGGACGCGCCAGATGGAGATGTGAATGATTCTGCCAGTACGCCTTTTTGGAGATCCGGTCTTAAAGAAGCCCGCCTCTTTGATAACCTCTTTCGATGATAATTTAAAACAGCTTGCCCAGGATATGCTCGAGACCATGTATGAGCATAATGGGGTTGGCCTAGCTGGACCCCAAGTTGGGGTTGCCAAACGCATTTTTGTGGCCCTGGAAACCAGAAAAGACGAAGCAAAAGATGATGACCGCCCTCCTCCGCAGACCATCGAAGAAAAGCGTGAACGCTGGGGGGTCGTGGGCGAACATGTCATTATTAATCCAATCCTAAGTAGTTTTGAAGGACAAGCCTATGATGTTGAAGGCTGTCTAAGTATTCCCGCCTTATATTTTGAAGAGGTGGAGCGGTCCTATTCTCTTCATATACGCTATCAGGATGCCAACGGCGAAACCCATGAACGACTTGCCAAGGGGCATTTTGCAAGGGTCATCCAGCATGAAACAGACCATTTGGACGGCATTTTATTCCTCGACAGATTAACTGCTGAAGATAAACGTCAGTTTATGAATGAAAATCGTCAGGCCTTAGCAGAAATGCAGCGGGAAGCAAAAGCCTTTCTGAAGAATATTAAAGAGCAGATTCAACCTGTTAAAGTAGCTTAAGTGATTTACCTAACTCAAGCTACTTTTATAGCTTTTTAGTGAAATATTTCACGATTTTAAGTCTCGCAACTTTTTTATTGCGTTTTCAATGGTAACACTGGTCTTGCAAAATCTAAGATAGTATAACGGTTATGCGCGTTGCCCTGTTTGGCTCTCCTGATTTTGCTTTGCCGAGCCTCGAGTCCCTCCACCGAAATCACGAACTTTTGCTCGTTGTCAGTCAACCTGATAAGCCTGCTGGACGGGGCAAAAGGCTCCAATCCCCTGCTACCGCTCAAAGGGCAAAGGACCTTGGAATCAGGCTCGAGCAACCCAAAAGGCTAAAGAACCAACAGGATTTTTTTGACCTTATAAGCGATTTAAAGCTTGATGTTGCCATCACTGCTGCCTACGGAAAAATCCTTCCTCAGGCTTTACTGGATATCCCAAAACATGGTTTTTTAAATGTTCACGCCAGTCTCTTACCCAAGTACCGCGGAGCCGCCCCGATACAGTGGGCACTTATTGAGGGTGAGCAGGAAACGGGCATCAGCATCATGCAGACCGAAGCAGGGCTGGATACCGGCCCGGTTAGATTTGTCAAGAAAATGGAAATATCGGAAAAGGACACGGCTTTGAGTCTCTTTGCCTCATTGAGTACTCTTGGTGCAATGGCCCTCGAGGAAGCGTTAGAAAGGCTCGAGTCCGGTACGCTTCCTTTGCAGCCACAAGATGACAGTAAGGCCACCATGGCACCTCTCCTGAGTAAAGAGGACGGGAAGATTCGCTGGACAGACGACTTAGAAGCAATCTGGAACCGCTACCGGGGGGTTTACGCCTGGCCAGGGAGCTGGACCCTTTACCGTGGGGCACAGCTCAAAATTCATCAGATAAAGAAAAGTAATGAAACCGGAAAGCCAGGACGCATTTTGCAGATTTCTCAAACCGGAATCACAGTTGGAAGTGGCACGGCCAGCCTCCTTCTGGAGCTTGTCCAGCCGCCAAATAAAGCAAGAATGACCGCCTATGACTGGGCCAATGGTTATGGCGTAAAAGTGGGTGATGAACTTGGCTAAAGTCGCTATTGTAGGTAGGCCAAATGTTGGCAAATCCAGCTTGTTTAATCGACTGGTAGGTCGCCGCGAAGCCATTGTCGCGGACATGCCCGGTGTCACTCGAGATGTGAAAAGCGCCAAGGTCGAAGTAGATACAGGAGAAACCTTCACGCTACTTGATACCGGTGGACTGTGGTCAGGTGATGAATGGGAAATTGCTATTAAGAGCCGCATTGAAGCTGCTTTGAGGGATGTAGATCTGGTGCTGTTCGCGGTTGATGGTCGTGTTCCCTTAAGTAGTGCCGATTATGAAATTGCCGATTGGCTGAGAACCTTGCACAAAGACGTTATGCTGGTAGCCACCAAACTTGATGACCCCCGGCATGAAGAAAACCCAGACATTTTTGAACTTTATAATCTTGGCTTTGGCGAACCCTTCTTTACGGCAGCCGAACATGCCAGAGGCACGTACGAACTGCTAGATGCCATTGTGGAACAGCTACCCGATGATGAAGACATTGCTGAAGAGCAAGCCGTTCGTGTCGCGATCATAGGGCGACCCAATGTTGGCAAATCCAGTTTGCTAAACGCCCTGGTGGGCGATGAAAAGGTCATCGTTGCAGACTATCCCGGCACAACAAGGGACAGTGTTGATGTCGAGTTTAGTTTTGCAGGTCGCCCCTTTATTCTGGTTGATACCGCTGGAATCAGGCGAAAACCCAGTGAGAATGTTGAGTATTACTCCAAGCTTCGCTCGGAAGATGCAATTTTAAAGGCCGATGTTGCCATTCTGGTAGTTGATCCTTTTGAGTTTGGCGATCACGAAATGCGCATGGCGAATGTCGCCCTCGAGGCTGGCAAACCCATTGTCATGGCCATAAATAAATGGGACCTCGTAACCGATGAACAGCTAAAAGAATTTGAGCAGCAAATCGCGAGAGACCTTTATCATTTGCGCTTTGCACCAAAGGTTTATACCAGTGCGGTAACCGATTTCGGTCTTCACGAACTGCTGGCTAGCGTTATTCGCGTATATGACACCGCCAGACAACGCTACGGAACAGGTGAGATGAACCGCTGGATGGAAATATGGACACAGCGGCAATCGCCACCAAATTTTAAAGGAAAACCCCTGAAACTGCTATACACGACCCAAGCTGATGTAGCGCCACCCACTTTTGTTATGAGTGTCAATAACGAGAATTTTGTAACTCGCCCTTACGAGCAGTATTTACTTAATCGTATTCGCGAAGATTTGGGGTTTAGCGAAGTTCCCATAAGGCTTATCTTTAAATCACGCAGTAAGGACGGCGGTAAAAGAGTACGACTTTGAGTGCCTTGCGCATCACTTTGCTAAAGCAACCTCTAGTTAAAACCAAAACTGTTAGATGACGGGAGCAAACTCTCTAACCTTTTGACCAGATAGAAAGCACAGGTGACGGTTTTATTAGGTATGAAATTGTCGCATTTGTGCATTAACCAATAATAAAGAAAATTAGTGATTTATTTCACGATTTTCCTGCTTGAAACATTTTTATTGCCAAAGGAGGATACTTTTAAGCTGGTTATTACACAAACCTTCAGGCTTTTTGGGTCTACACTCGAGTTAACGTTTTGGCAGGCTATCATGAACCTTTCTCCAAGAGCACTGGTCTTTTTCATCCTTCTCGTGAGTCTATCTTTGACGAGCAGCTTTGCCTTTTCTCCCCTTGATAACGATAAGGACGGTTATCCTGACGTTGTTGAATTCAGAACAAGTAGCGAAAAACGAGCCTTTAGAGAGTGGTTTGCGGCCATTGCGGAAGCGCAGTTCACGGCACCTGCGCCGGACTGGACCTACCGTGACTGTTCTGGCTTATTACGTTACGCCTTTGTTGAAGCTCTCAAACCCAAAGATAGCGATTGGTTCGCCAAGTTTCCCTTTCTCCGCCCACCAACTATTGCTTCACCAAGCAGGGTCAGCTACCCAATGGCAGGTATTAGCCGCAGCGTTTTTCGTATTGCGGAAGGTAGTTATCAACTCAGTGATGTTGAGCAAGGAAGGATGGTAGGTCTGGCCACTGCCGCAGAACTGATGCGCTACTCGAGTGTTCCTCTGGGCAAACAGGAAAGTTCGGCGCAGCGAGGTGATTTGCTCTTTTTTGTCCACCCGCTAGCTGAAGGCTCGAGCTATCACAGCCTGATTTATCTGGGAAACGGCATGGTGGTTTATCATACAGGGGCGAGCCCTGAAGAGGGGGGTGAAGTGCGCCTGTTAAGCCTGGACACTTTGCGCAAACACCCTGACCCAAGCTGGCACCCTGACGCTAACAACCCTAACTTTCTCGGCTTTTATAGATGGAAAATCCTGGACTAATTTGCCCATTCGAGCAAAGTGTAACGGTATATATCGCGTTTTCTTGCAAAACCCTCTAGCTTCATCGCACACTAGGAGTATTATGCGCAAACTTTCCCTCATACTGATCTTCGCCTTTTTAAGCCTCTTACTGGTAAGTGCACAGGATGAAAACATCTGGCTATATGGGGGTGGTGTCTACAAGCCTGGCGAGGGTATTCAACTCGAGTACCGGGTTCCACCACTGGCACGCGCTGAGCTTTCACTTTACCGAATTGGCAATCCTGAAAAACTACTTGCCCTTGGCGGCCCCAGAGATTTTCAAGAAAGCGATGAACTCGAGCGCAGCCTCGTTAATAGCTACAGCGTCAGGAATGCTCAAGATGAGTACTGGGGCACTATTAGTTTGGGCACACTAAGCGCCGGGCTTTACTTTGCACAGCTCGAGCGCGGTAGTAGCAAAAGCGCAACCTTAATATTGGTTTCAGACCTCAGCATGGTCGTCAAAAGCGATGAAGATAGTGTTTTGACCTATACCGCCAGTGATGATGGACAACCCAGAAAGGCTAAAGTTTATCTCTTAAATACTGCCAAGAAAACGCTCTACGCCGAAGGACTTGCCAATGACGATGGCCTGACTGAATTTAATAAAGACACTACCGATGAACTCATAGCTGCTGCAAAATACGGCAATGCCTGGGCCTTTAGCAGCTCTTACTGGAGTAGCTGGGGCTTGCAAAAATCGAGCATTTACTTACAGACAGATCGGCCCCTTTACCGCCCCGGTCATCTTGTCTACGTTAAAGGTACGGCACGCTCGACTACAAAATTGAGACCTCTGGTTGGTCAAAGCGTAGAGCTGGTTATAACCGACCCGGACGGCACGGAACTCCTTAAAGATCGTTTAGAAACCGATGCTTTTGGTAGTTTTACCAGCGAACTGCAGCTACCGGCCAGCAGCCCTCTGGGCTACTACAGCATCAGTGCCAGCCTGGACGGCGAAACAAGCTACAGTAGTTTTGAGGTGCAGGAATTCCAAAAACCAGAGTACCGGGTAACGGTGAGCAGTGAAAAAGATACGGCTATTCAGCAGGATAGTGCCCACTTTACCGTCAGCGCCGAATATTTGTTTGGAGGAGCTGTTAAAGGTGCGCAGGTAAATTACGCCGTTATGCGAGAGCCGTACTACCGCTGGTATCCTTACTACTATGACATTGCGCCGTACTATGGCGGCGATGTCTTAGAAGAGGGTGAGGCCACTCTCGATGAAAATGGCAAGCTCGAGCTAGATATTCCGCTGCCGGGTTTTGAAACCGACTACCGCCTGACTGTACAGGCCAGAGTTACCGACGCTGCCCGACGAGAAATCAGCGCCAGCTCGAGCATTAAAGTGTTCCGCTCCAATATTGTCCTGAATATAAAAACCGAACGCTACGCCTACAAAGTCGGTGAGAACGGTCTGGTGACCATAGAAGCTGAAGACATTGACGGGAATCCGGTCTCGGTGCCTTTTACGGTTGAAACGGAAAGGTATGTCTGGGAGAATGGCTCGAGCCGGACCTTAAAAGGCCAGGTTTACCGGGGTAGTACCTCAGCAGAAGGTCAGGCAACGCTTACTGTGCCCTTTGACAATCAGGGGTCATATAGCCTGACCGTACGCGCGGCAGACACCGAGGGCCGTGAAACCAGTGCAACCGACTCCGCCTGGGTTTCAGGGAATTCCTACTGGTACTGGGCCTATGACGGCTTAAGTTTAAGAGCCGATAAACCCTCCTATAACGTTGGTGATACGGCTCGAGTCGTCATACAGTCACCAGTTGCCGATGCCTACGTCCTGATAACTTATGAAGGTCAGCGCCTTGGTAACTACGAATTGCTAAAACTAAACGGCTCGGTTCTGACATACGAATTTACCATCACCGAGGAAATGAGTCCCAACACCTATCTTGGTGTTTCCCTTATTGGCGATGGCAGTTCTTACTATGACACCCTTAATCTAAACGTGCCACCTAGCAATAAATATCTCAATGTAGAAATAACATCAGATGCTGACACTTATAAGCCTGGCGAGACGGGGCAGTTTGATATCCGCGTGTCTGATGTAACTGGGCAAGGGCTAGAAACACAGTTAACGCTGGGGCTGGTCGATGAGGGTATCTATCTACTTAGAGAAGACGGCACTCCAAATATTAAGGACTTTTTCTATGCTCAACGTAGCAATGTAGTAGGTACGGACTTAAGTGACTGGTTTTATTTTGGCAGTGTGGCACCTGTTGCCGATGCTGGCTATAACCTGACCACGGCTGCCCCAATGGCGGCGCGAGAAGCCATGGACGAAGCAGTTTTCTCCCAGGCGAAATCTAGCTTTGCACCGGCGGATGTACGCGAAGATTTCCGCGATACGATTCTCTGGTTACCAGCACTCGAGACCAATAGCCAGGGACTGGCTCAGGCTGAAGTAAGCTTCCCTGATAATCTCACCGAATGGCGTTTAACAGCCAGAGCAATTTCATTAGAGGATCAGGTGGGTCAAAATACCTATGCTGTTAAAACCACTTTGCCCCTAATCGCACGCCTGGCCAAACCAAGGTTTTTGATTAACGGTGACTCTAGTGAGTTTCGAGTTATCGCTCAGAGCAATCTTGAGACGGATACCACAGCTCAGCTCGAGCTTACCGCTGAGGGTATAGACATTTCGGGGTCTGCCCAGACCCTTCCTCTGGCTGCTGGCGACAGTGTGCATCAGGATTTCACCGTTAATGCCAGTCACACGGGAGTGGCAAGTGTCACGGCAACGGCATTAAGCAGCGAGGCGTCTGACGCTCTGAAATTGCCTTTGCCCGTACTGCCACACGGCATAAGGTCTGATATTGCCTGGGCTGCCAGCGGCACCAGTAGCTGGACGTTTAACCTGCCCGAGTCAACTGACTTAAATTCTGCGGCAGGTACGCTTTACCTGACACCTTCATTAGCGGCAGCCGTCTCCCCTGCCCTTTCCTACCTTGCTGGTTATCCTTATGGTTGTACAGAGCAAACCATGAGCCGCTTTTACCCAAGCGTCCTGGCTAAGAGCGCTGGTAACCTTGCCATGCTGCCTGAAGAGGTCGCGTCTAATCTTGATGATATGGTTGCCAAAGGGCTCGAGCGCATTTACAGCTTCCAGCATGATGATGGGGGCTGGGGGTTCTGGCAGTACGACAGCAGTAATCCCTTTATAACAGCTTATGTAGTAAACGGCTTACTGGATGCCGAGGCACAGAGTTACAGAATTCGAGATTATGTTTTAGATAGTGCGCTCTCTTACCTCGAGTCGATTATTCATAGTGAATCTTTTGACGATTATCGCCTGGTAGAAGCAGATGCCAAAGCCTATGCTTATCTGGCGCTAGCAAGAGCAGGGCGAGGCGTTTCAGGCTTAACCCAAGTAGTTGATTCTGGTGATATGTCAGCGTATGGCTTTGCCCTTGCCAGCTTAGCCTTTTATCAGTATGGTGAGCTTGAGCTTGCCGAAAAGACGCTTGATGCCCTGCTAGGTAAGGCAAAAGAATCAAACAGTCTGGTCTACTGGGACTCAGAAGCCCCCAGATACTACTGGAATGACGACAGTCTGGAGACAACCGCTTATGCCCTCGAGGCACTGGTGAGTTTGCGCCCCGACGCCCCCATCATTCCAAAAGTGGTCAACTATCTGCTCCTCGAGCGCGATGGTAGCTACTGGCACTCCACTAAAGAAACGGCTGCCATTGTAAAAGCCGCGTTAAAACTGGCTGAGGTTACCGGCGAAGTGACGAGCGAGTCTGAGGTTAGCGTCCTGTTAAATGGTCAGCAAATCTATCAGGGGAGTATGTCCGGACAATCTGAGGATGGTGTGGCAATTGATTTAAGTCAGCTCAAGCTTGGCGACAATACGCTAGATGTCTCAGTATCTGGCGAAGGTACCCTCTACTTAAGCGCCAATACGCATTATGTGGCTGAACAGGCAAACTACAGCCCTGAAATGGAAAATTTCCGAATTAAGCGAACCTATGAAGTCTTAAGCTCGAGGCTGGACCGTGAAACCAATACCTATGTCTATGACCGCAAGCTCGAGCTTAGCAAGGTGCAAGAAGGCGACTATATTCTAGTAACGGTCGAAATAACACCCGAAGATAATTATCGATATGTCATGGTCAACGACCCACTTCCCGCAGGCTTTAGCGTAGTTGAGGATGACAGTGTTTTTCGCATTGCTGGCGTTGAGCCGCGCTACGGCTATGACTACTACGGCTGGAATTACTGGTATGACGGTCGTGAAGTCCATGATGAACGGGTTGATTTCTACTTTACCTATCTGGCTGACCCGGTTACCTTTACCTACATTCTGCGCGCCGAAACTCCTGGTAGCTATGCTGCCCTACCGACCCAAGCCTGGCTCATGTATGAACCAGACATTAAGGGCATTGGTAATGATACAGTGCTGAATATTCAGACGAATCCCTAATGGAGAAAGGCATCCTTTATAAAGCATAGAGGATGCCAAACGTTCCTTTATGCAACGCCTTTTCTATTCAATGATGCTGCTCTTCAGTTTTGTCTCCGTACAAGCACAGGACTGGAAGCAAAGTACCGATGGCTATTTCACTGTTTTAACAGCCTCGAGTGAAGATGAACGCTACCTTCCTGAAGTCTTTTCGGTCCTGCAAAAGGCAAAAGCTGACTTGAAACGAAAAGGCTATGTGCTGGCCGGGACGGTTACCCTAACCATTCATCCTAGCCTCGAGTCCTTTCAGGAAAGCAGCAAGATGCCCTGGTTTGTGGCGGCAACCAGTGACCGAGATGATAATCTTATTCAGGTACAACGCTTGCAGGTTTTAAAAGAGCGCTCGAGCCTCACGATTACCTTGCGACATGAGCTTTTCCATCTGGCACAACCCCTAGACCGGTCACGCTGGCACGCGGAAGGTGAAGCAATGCTGTTTGCAGGGGAGCAGCCAACCGCTGAGCCTTTTAGGGATATTTCTGAAGAGGAACTCGAGGCACAGTTACGTCAGCCAGGGTCTACGGACAGTTTTTACCGCGCTATGGCAACAGCTTATCTCTGGACCACTCGAGGAAAACCTTAAGCCTCTGAGCCAAGGGTCGATTCATGTAAAATAACCAGCTTTTGCCAGATTTTTTGCGAAAGGCCCGTCGTTAGATCTTCTATTTCATTGACGCTCTGGAGTACAACACTATCATCGAAATCCTGCATATATAGCGCCGCAAGCTTACCCGTTAAGGAGAGCATTTCACTACAATAATCAAGGTACCGACCAAGTTCATAGGGAGACATACTGGCTTTTGGCGACGACGCTGTTCGATCTCCCTTTGACAGGAGGCGCTCGGGGTCCTTGGTAAGCTGATGCATGTCTATAACGTGAGCAACGGAGCGAAGTTCATGGAGCGCTTTTAAGGCACGCGTCCGCTTAATACGCTGCTCGAGAGTAATAAGAAAAAACACCCCGGCACCAATCAGGACGACATCATTAATACCAGCCTCGAGTGCCTGAATAAAATCGAAAAAGTGAAGATCGGCAAAGCCCAGGCGAAACCTGGCCATCGAGCCCAGTAGCGTGAGGATAATCAAGACGATAAAGAATACATTCAGCGCTCTTACCCACATGATGGGTTCTTTGATTTCTGCTGTACGTTTACGAGACTCAAACGCGATATCAAGTAGCTGCTGAGAGACCCGATAAAGGCCAGAATTCGGAAAACGTTCATGGATACGCTTGCCTAAGATCTCGACTGTTGTAACAATTTTGTCAGTATCAAGCGCCTTATAACTCATCAGGCAAAATGCAATTAGTTAATAGTGCCAGAAAGCAGCCTTGATTTCGCGTAAACCTGTAAAGCGCCAAAGACATCTATGGTCACTTTGCCGTCCAGAGCAAAACTGGTAGATTGTCCGGCGACGAGACCCGCTATATCGGTGGCCAGCGCAAGGCCACTTTCTAGCGGCACAATAACGTCAAGAGGAACCGTACTCGAGCCTTTGGCACGCACCACAATCCCACTGGTGAATGCACTGGTCACTGCCAGATGATTGTTAACGATGAAATCAAAATCTACTCTATTCAGGGCTATATCAAAATCATTCGGATTATAAACGTCCATGGGTAAGCGAAAAACCACCTGTCCTTTTGAGATAAGTGGCAACGGCAACTGAACACTCACCATTTCCACTTCACCGCGGATACTGAAGCTAGGTGGCTGAACGACTGGCGCAAAGGCAGGAACACAGGCATTTAGGAATAAACCCATGAAGAATACCAGACTTAGATAGGTTAGCTGCTTTTTCATACAATCTCCCTTAAAAAATTACCCCATGCTCGAGCATGGGGTAAAGTATCGCACTAGCATTCTGTTCTAACTAAAAACCTAGAGCTTCAGACACATCTTCATAAAATTCGTGCTGATCATACTCGCCGTTGGCCAGCTCTGCCAGTAATTCAATCAGGTCTTCTGCTTCAAAGTCTTCTTGCTCGAGCCACATGGCGAGATCTTCAAAACTTAATTTGGGTTGACTAGCTAAAGGCATTTTATTCCTCCGGATATCTTCCAATCTGATATCTAAAACATGACTTCTTAAAGCACTGACCTAGAGTTTGACATATCAAGTCTTGCCTCCTCGTCAGATGGTTAATACTGTAGCTTAAGCAAGCTTGCTTAAGCTGGATGTGAAGTTTTTCCTTAGGCCAGCGCTGCCGGTGCCAGAGGTTCTATCTTCAGGCTTCTGTCCACCACATGGTCTTTAAGATGCCTGATAAACGCCTCTGCACCCAAACCATTTTGATTTGCTTCTTTCCGACTTCTGAAAGATACCTGATCCTGTTCCTGCTCTTTATCTCCAACAATGACAATATAAGGAACTTTATAAAGTTCAGCGTCGCGCACTTTGGCATTCATGCGTTCACTACGGCTATCTATTTCCGAACGAAGGCCTGCTGCCTCAAACCGGTCTTGCAATTTGTAGCAGTGCTCGAGGTGTCTATCTGCAATTGGGACCAGACGGATTTGCTCTGGCGCTAACCAGAGGGGGAAATCTCCCGCGAAATGTTCAATCAGGAAGCCAATAAGGCGCTCGTGAGTACTGAGCGGAGCGCGGTGCAGACAAAGCGGGGTACGTCTCTGGTTATTTTCATCAATGTAATGAAGGTCGAATCTTTCAGGCACAGCAAAATCAACCTGATTGGTCGCCAGACTAAATTCGCGGCCAATAGCGCTCTTAATTTGCACGTCAATTTTAGGACCGTAGAATGCCGCTTCATCCTCTTCTTCAATAAAGGGAACATTGCCATTTTTCATGGCATTGCGCACCATTTCCTCGGTCTTTTCCCAGAGTTCGGGGTTGTTTACGTACTTTTTACCAAGACCTTCCTTGCTGTGCTTAGACAGGCGCATGACATAATCATCAATCCCGAAGATTCTGAAATACTCGATGTACATGTCAATCACACGCATGAATTCGCTCTCAAACTGCTCTTCAGTACAGTAAATATGGGCGTCATTCATCTGCATGCTACGAACTCGCATAAGGCCCATCAGTGCCCCTGAATCTTCATAACGGTAGCAGGTACCGTACTCAGCAAGACGGACTGGCATATCACGGTAGCTTTTGGGGCGACTGGCAAAGATCTTGTGGTGAAAAGGGCAATTCATGGGCTTCATATAGTAACGAGTGTTATCCAGTTCCATTGGAGGGTACATGCTGTCCGCGTAATAAGGCAAATGGCCTGATTTGAGAAAAAGTTGCTCTTTGGTGAGATGAGGGCTTCTCACCCGCTTGTAGCCACCTTTTTCTTCCATTTCTTTGGCAAGCTTTTCAATTTCTTCTATTAAGATGGCGCCTCTGGGCAACCACAGTGGCAAACCCGGGCCGACGTCTTCATCCAGGGTAAAGATGTCCAGCTCTGCACCTAACTTGCGGTGGTCACGGCGTTTTGCTTCCTCAAGCATCCAGAGGTGTTGCTCGAGTTCTTCAGCAGTTTGAAAAGCCACGCCATAAATACGCTGCAACATTTTGTTTTTTTCATCCCCGCGCCAGTAGGCTCCGGCCACATGCATCAATTTGAAATGTTTTGGTATATCCCCGGTATTGGGCACATGAGGTCCCCGGCACAGGTCAGTAAACCCAGTTTCGCCGCCCTGTTCGTAAAAACTGAGAACTGTATCTTCACCCAAATCCTGAATAAGTTCAACTTTATAGGGGTCGCCAATTTGCTGATAGCGCTCGAGTGCTTTTTCAAAAGGCAGGGAGTATTTCTTTAGAGGCAATTTGGCAGCAATGAGTTCACGCATTTTGCCTTCTATAGCCTCGAGGTCTTCGGCGTTTAAGGTTTCTGGTACATCAAAGTCATAGTAAAAACCGTTTTCAATAACAGGCCCTACCCCCATGCGCACTTGTGAGCGCGAGTAACCTTTTTCAACAAAATAGGCAATTACTGCCTGTGCCATAACATGCGCCAGAGTGTGACGCATAAGGGCTATGACTTCAGGATTTTTCTTGGTGAGGATGCTGACTTCGGCCCCATCAGGTATCTCAGTCAAAAGGTCGCCAAGCTCTCCGTTAATTTTGGCACCAAGGGCAGCCTTGGCAAGTCCTGGCCCAATTGCTTCAGCAAGATCAAGTGCGTTGGCGTGCTCTCTAAGCTCGAGCCGCTTTCCATCTGGTAAAACTACGTGCATGTCAAACTCCTAAGGTCTAAACAAGTCTCTGGGGATTATAGCTGTTAAGCCCAGTGGCTAAACGTTAGCCAGTTTGTGCCTGAACACGGCACAAATGCCAATAGATTGCATTGTTAAGGATAGTGGCGGCCTAGCCGCGCGTTCGCGTGGTAAAGATCAACTTTTTAAAGACTTGAAACCACAGCATGAGTTCAGTATAGACAAAACCCGGATGCGGTGACAAGTCGACTTTTCACTTAAAGTATAGATTATGCCAAGTTTTTCAAACTGGAGCGCGCTACTTATGCTAGACTAAATACCTAATGAGGCATCCATCTTTACAATCCAAGCGATGTTGCCAGTAAGTCTTGCTGTTTTTTATCCCCTTTAGCCCAAAATTCAACTCACAAGCTAAACGTCTGTTAGGCTAATGCCATTTGAAGAGCTAGTGCTTTAGTCAAATGGGCGAAAAGCAAAGCAAGGAGCAAGCATGGCACTGCAACTTTACAACTCAAAAACACGGCAAAAAGAATTATTTAAACCTATTACGGAAGGACATGTTGGCATTTATAAATGTGGACCGACGGTTTACTCTGACCCCCATTTGGGACATGCCCGTGGCCCCATTATCATGGACACTTTAAAACGCTGGCTCGAGCACTCTGGCTACAGCGTAAGACTGGTAGAGAATGTTACCGATGTCGGTCACCTGACCGATGATGGTGATGCAGGTGAAGATAAACTGCAAAAACGCGCGAAACTTGAAAAGCTCGAGCCTATGGAAATTGCCGAAAAATACTTTTGGGCATACTTTGACGCTATGGCTGCTTTAGGAGTACAACGTCCAGATATCATTCCAAAAGCCTCCGGTCATATCCCTGAACAGATTGAAATGACCGAAGAGCTTATAAAGCTTGGTTACGCCTATGAGCGAGACGGCAGTGTGTACTTCGATGTCTCAGCCTGGGAAGATTATGGCGAACTCTCTGGTAGAAACCCCAACGACCTGGTCGAAGGAACCAGAGTCGAAGTGCGCAGCGATAAAGATGATCCCAGAGATTTTGCACTTTGGAAACGCGCCGAACCCGAACATATCATGCGCTGGAATAGTCCCTGGGGCGAAGGCTTTCCTGGCTGGCACATCGAGTGCTCCGTTATGAGCACCAAGTACCTCGGTGATGAGTTTGACATTCACGGTGGTGGCTTGGACCTCATATTTCCTCATCATGAGTGTGAAATTGCGCAGGCTAGGGCGGCTGGCAAAGACTTTGCCCGCTACTGGCTCCACTGGAATATGATCACCCTCGGTGGCGAAAAAATGGCCAAATCAAAAAACCATTTTGTCACGCTCGAGGATCTGTTTAAACAATTTGATCCGCTCGTTATACGGTTCCATCTCTTACGCAGTCATTATCGGAGTATTTCTGACTTTAGCGAGGAAAGCGTTCAGTCGTCGGCGCAGGGGCTAAAACGCTTGCTTGATACCTATCAGGAAGTTAAACGCCTCAGTTCTGGTGATGCTGCTGACAGCGACGCTTTTGCAGCGTTACGCCAGGCTTTTGGCGACGCCATGGATGACGATTTGAATACCCCGCAAGCTATCGCCGTGCTATTTGATGCAACCAGAGAGATCAACACGCGGCTTAGCCAGAAACCAGATGGGCCTTATCTCAATGCCGCTACAATGTTTTACGAGGATTACCTGGGCAAGATTTTTGGCGTTTTGGCAGCAAACCCGGAAACAGCTAAAGGTGACATGCTTGATGGCCTACTCGAGCTACTCATAAATCAGCGACAGGAAGCCCGCCTCAAGCGTGATTTTAAAACGTCAGATGCGATTAGGGATAGCTTGGCGGGACTTGGAATTACGCTGGAAGACACCACTGAAGGCAGCAGGTGGAAACTTAATTAATGCAAGAAACGCTTGCCTTTTTAACACTAAAAGCTGCCAAGGGTTTGGGGCCACGAAAAACGAAGTTGCTGGTTCAAGCTTTTGGCAGTGCTAGTAACGTTTTAGCTGCTGATACCGTTGCGCTGAGTCAGGTCGAGGGGGTGGGGCCAAACCTTATTGCGGCAATACAGGAAGCAAAATCAAGCAGTTTTCCGGAAAAGGAATGGGCTCGAGTTGAAAACCTTAAATTATCGCTACTCCATCTCTTAGACCCGGGCTATCCGGAAGCTTTGCGGGCCATCTATGATCCCCCTTCCCTACTCTACGTCAAAGGTTCACTTCCAGCATATGAGGGCATGCAGCCCCGGAGCCTGGGTGTAGTTGGCACGCGGGATGCCAGCGACTTTGCGCTGGCCTTTACCGAACACCTAAGCGAAGAACTTGCATCACGGCAGGTTGTTATCAATTCTGGTCTGGCTCTGGGCGTTGACACAGCGGCGCATAAAGGAGCACTAAAAACAGGTGCTACCGTCGCCGTTTTGGGGTCAGGCGTAGATTTCATTTACCCTGCTCAAAACCGAACTTTAGCAGGTCAAATAGTGGAAAGGGGCGGTGCGATTATCAGTGAATATGCCATTGGCTCGAGACCCACTGCCACCAACTTCCCCGGGCGGAACCGAATCATTAATGGTCTCTCGAGCGGTATTGTCGTAGTGGAAGCAGGTGAGAAGTCAGGTGCGCTCATCACTGCTGATTACGCCTTGCAAGAGGGTCGGCAGGTATGCGCTGTGCCAGGAAGACCTGGCGATGCCAGAGCCAGTGGCTGCCATAAATTACTCAAGCAGGGCGCCTTGCTGGTTGATAATGTCACAGATATTTTGGATGAATTTAACTGGCACGATCAGACAAACCTAACTGCACAGAACCTTCCGGACTTAAACTCCTTTGAAAGCCGAGTTTTTGAGCATATTCAAAAGCAAGAACCAAGCCTGGACCAGCTCGTTGACAATCTGAATGAACCGGTTTCCAGCTTGCTACCTGTTCTTACTATGCTCGAGCTAAAAGGTCTCATAAAAATGCAGGCTAACGGCAGGTATATGAGCCTTATGCACCGTTAAATTTACCCGCACAACGTTTAGCTCTGGCAGAAACAACGCAAAATGCTAGATATTACACAAACACGAAAAGGCTACTAAAGTCGCAAAATAAATGCAAAAAGTTCGAGCAGTGTGAGCAATTACTGCAATTCTTTCATAATTTTAAAGAATTTATGAAAAAGCCTTCAAGTATTGGGACTTCAAATGCTAGACACCGACAGTGGAGCATTGTAAACTGCATTAGCAATTTTAATCGGTTTGTTTCAGTCATTTGTCAAGAACGTCTTGATGGAGGCTGCTAGCTGATTAGAGGCATTGCAATCGAAAGGAGAAGTCTTGAAAAAGATTCTTTTCACAGTTATGGCTTTTGCCACCTTGTTTGGTGCTGTACAAGCCCAAGGTATTACGGTCTGGACTCATTTTGGTGACGCTGAACTCGAGTGGTTGCAAAACGAAGCTGCCGCTTTTGAGGGCGCCTTTGGCGTACCTGTAAGCCTAGTCAAAGTCGAACTCGGCGAAATCAAACAAAAACTACTTTTAAGTGCCCCAGAAGGTGAAGCTGCCGATCTGATTGTGCCCATCCCCCATGACCAGATTGGTGAAATGGCTTCAGGTGGTGTGCTCGCTGATATGACCGGTTTTGCGACAGCGGACTATCTGGCTGATCTCAACAAACAAGCGCAACTTGCCTTTACTTATAACGGCAAACTGTTTGGTCTCCCCATGTATGTTGAGGGTCCTGCACTGATCGTTAATACAGACCTGGTTCCCGAAGCCCCTGCAACCTTTGAAGATATGATTGCAATTGCTCAAGGACTCACCAATGATGACACCTACGGCTTCCTTTATGACATCGGCAATTTCTATTTCTCGTATATCTGGATTAATTCTAATGGTGGCTATGTCTTTGGTCGCGATGCCAGTGGTAGCCTGGTCGCCAGTGACCTTGGTCTGGCTAATGAAGGTACCGTAGCTGGCGCAGAACTCATGAAGAAGTTCCGTTTTGACTATGGTCTTATCCCAACGGGTGTTGATTATGGGGTAGCTGACGGCCTCTTTATCGATGGTAAGCTTGGCATGATTTATAACGGCCCCTGGGCTATACCTAACTACCGTGATGCAGGTGTCAATGTCAAAGTTATGCCTGTTCCACCCACCGCTGACGGACAATACTTCAACGGTTTTATGGGCGTACAGGGCATTTTGCTTAACCAGTTTAGTGCCAATTCCGTAGATGCCGCCAATTTTGCCAAGTGGATTACCCGCCCAGCTGCACAGGTTACCCTGGCTAATCTCACGGGTAAGATCCCTTCATCTAATAAGGCGGCTCAAGAAGTCTCGAGCGATCCAATCATCGCAGGCTTTGCTGCTGCCCTTGCCAATGCAGTACCCATGCCAAACATTCCAGAAATGGGTAATGTCTGGGGTCCCATGGGTGATGCCCTTACCCAAATCTTAGATAATCAGGAGTCCGATGTCCCTGCTATCTTGAATGGGGCAGCTGCTCAAGTCGAAGGAAATTAAGCTTAAAGTTCTAGATTGAAGGCCAGGAAGTACAATTTCCTGGCCTTTTGCAATTGGGAGGGATACGTTGGACATTTCTCGGTCATCTAAAGATTTTCTTGCCAAAAGAAGGCGGTCTGAGGGTAGCTTATGGCTGTCACTTTTACTCCTCTTTATTGCAATAAGTATTGCCTTTCTAGTAGGTGCAGCAGGCGTCATTGTCATTCGGCAATTTGCTCCTGATGCGCCAGCATATTTTGGAATTCTATTTGGCATACTTGCCCTTGTTCTTTGTTTGAGATTTATTGCTCAGCGCTTTGAGTGGATTATGCCCTGGTACTATTTGCTACCAGCCATCTTATTTTTATTAACCTTTACCGTATTTCCCGTGGTACTAACAATCATTTTGGCGTTTACTGACTACGCTGGCATTCGTAACGGGCAGTTGAGCGTAAGTACCGAAACGCAGGTTGTCGCTGTCAATGACCGAGAGCTCACGCTCGCCAACGCCACTACTCTCCAGTGCGATCAGCTGATGGGCTCGAGAGCAGGCTGCAATGACGTAAGAGCAGTCGTATATGCCTCCGGAAGCTTCGAAACCACCGGCGTAAGTCTAGATGACGTTGTCCTAACCGTGGATCCACCCCCACCCGTTGACCGAGCCGTTCAAGCCGTTGAGATCAATCTGCCAAGTGTAGGTTTTGCCGCACAGTTTCCAGTTGAAAGTGTTGATGGAAATAGGCTTACGCTGGGCAGGGTTCCACCTGCCGACGCCGATATAAAAACCTTAAGACTGACGCTTGATCGAGTCCCCCTCGAGCGCAAAATTATTTCAGTAAACGGCAATACCGTCACCTTAGATGAACCCCTACCCGACGACCTGGGGTTTGAAGCTATAGCCCGCTACAACGACTTTGGGTCTGTAGGTTTTGATAATTTTAGACTTATTTTTAATGAGGCGAGTCGCGCTTTGGGCCCAGTTTTTGTCTGGAATATTATTTTTGCTTTCAGCACGATTTTTATTAACACCGTTATTGGCGTCTTCATTGCCCTGCTGTTAAACAATCCTAATCTGCAATTTAGAAATGTTTACCGGACACTGCTCATCGTTCCCTGGGCCTTACCGGGAATTATTACCATTCAGGTCTGGCGCGGCTTTTTAAATGAAAATTTCGGTGCTATCAATCGTCTTTTAGCTCTGCTTGACCTACCCACATTTGACTGGCTGGGGAGCCAGGCTTTCGCGGCACTTGCGCCAAAGTCTGCCATTTTACTGGTGAATCTCTGGCTCGGCTTACCTTTTATGATGACGGCCGTTCTTGGCGCACTTTCAGCCATTCCACGAGAACTTTATGAGGCAGCAAGAGTGGATGGGGCGACTGCCTGGCAAGGCTTCTGGGGGGTGACAGCACCGCTACTAAGAACGGCCCTTATACCAATCACTCTTACAGGCTTTGCCTTTAATTTCAACAATTTCAACTTGATCTACCTATTAACGCAGGGTGGGCCAGCCTGCCCTGGCAGTACAGCTACAGCTAGGTGTACCGATATCCTAATAAGCTGGGCCTATAATGAAGCCTTTCAGTCACAAGGAGGTTACGCCTATGGTTTGGGTTCAGCGATCTCCATCATTATCTTTATCATCACCCTGGCCATAAGTTTAATAAATTTTAGAGTTACAGGCGCTCTGAAGGAGGAACCCAATACATGATTCCCTTAGGCAAATCCCTTGCGGTTCTGGTTAGCTTTGTTTTCCTTCCTTTAAGTTTTGCTCAGGGTGACTTCGTTCGGATCCCTAATGGCTGGCTGTGGTTTCTCATCATATTTATTGTGGTTACAGGCGGTATTGCTCTGGGTGCGTATCTTTACGGCAAAGCCACCCGCCCGGGGAAAGCCGGTCAATACGCCCTTACAGCTGCAACTCATATGTTCATTTGGGTCGTAATTCTGCTAACCTTTTATCCGGTCATTTACTTGTTAGCAATCTCACTAAATGAAAATGACTCTATCACTTCGGCGTTACCAACAACCGGGAATATTCTGTTTCGCTCTGGCGTTTTACCTGACCCAGCCAAGTTTTCTTTTATTCAGTATCAGAAAGTTTTAGGTGAAACCCACCTGTTGAGCTATCAATGGATATTGGTAGTCATTTTCTTAGGTGCTGCCCTGTTTGCTCTCTGGACCCTGTTTTCAGAGCGAATGGGCGGCTCAATTCACAGACTCGAGCGCTTGCGGGGCTATGCTGGCTGGGTCATCTTTCTAAGCCTGGCCGTACTGGTCATTACGATAAACCCTTCCCAATTTTACTTTATTAATGAGGCGGGTCAAAGAGTTGCCTCGAGCACTGAGCGGAAAATTGTGCTTTATATCCGCAATACGCTGCTGGTTTCAGGAGCAACAGGCATCTTTGCAGTCCTGATTAGTACGACAGCGGGTTACGCCTTTGCGCGTATGCGTTTTCAAGGACGTTATCAGACGCTGCTAGGTTTTGTCTTTGTGCAGATGTTTCCCGGGTTTATGGCTCTGGTTGCCATTTTCTACCTGATGAGTTATTTGGGTCTGTTAAATACCTACGCTGGCCTCATCCTTGCCTATTCTGGCGGTGCGATCTCTTTTGCCGCCTGGATTTTCAAGGGCTACCTTGACTCAATCAGTCCCAGCCTCGAGGAGGCAGCGAGGGTGGACGGCGCAACCCGCTGGGGAGCTTTCTGGCGCATTATTTTGCCCGTAAGCATTCCTATGTTGCTGTTCATTTTCCTGCTGCAATTTATCGGGACCTACAGCGAATTCATCATGGCCAATATTCTCTTAACAGGAGAAAACCAGTGGACGGTTGGCGTGGGCTTGAGAAACTTTACCAATGGGCGCTTTAATACCCAGTGGGGCGCCCTTGCAGCCAGTGCCGTCTTAGGCAGTATTCCTATTCTGGTTATCTTCTATTCTTTCCAAAATGCCCTGACCGGGCAACACACGGCTGGCGGAGTAAAAGGCTAGCAGAAAGAAGGCTCGAGCCTTCTTTCTTAGCCCATTTCAGGTTAGGCTTAGCCTTATGAAGCGAAACGACCTCGTAAAGTGGCTCGATACTTATCTAGCCCTATCAGAATATCAGGATATCTCCCTTAATGGTTTGCAGCTAGAAGGCGTTGAAACTGTAAATAAGATTGCCTTTGCTGTAGATAGTAGCTTTTCAACCTTTGAGCAAGCGGCACAAAGTGGCGCCGACATGCTCATTGTGCACCACGGTCTGTTTTGGGGAAGCCCTTTGCCGATTACGGGTATGCACCGCAAACGCGTGGCCTATTTACTCGAGACTGGTATCAATCTTTACGCCGCACATATCCCTTTAGATGCTCATAGAGAAGTGGGTAATAACTGGGGACTGGCCCGGCTTTTAGCAATGACAGAGCTCGAGGATTTTGGGAGCTGGAAAGGCAAACCTATTGGTGTAAAAGGCAGCTTTCCCAACGGCATGAGTCTCCGTGAACTGGCAAATACCATTGAAACGACCCTTTCACAAATCTCAGGTGGGAAAACAACCGAACCGCTGATGGTCCATAGTGGTGGTGACCTCGAGGTTCATTCCCTTGGCATTATTTCAGGCGGTGCAAGCTGGGATGTTGTTACCGCCGCCAACGAAGGCCTGGACGCTTTTCTTACCGGCGAGCCAAAACATGAGACGTTTTATGAAGCTTTTGAAAGAGGGATTAATGCACTTTATGCTGGTCATTATATGACGGAAACGGTGGGCGTTAACCTTCTGGCAGAAAAAATAGGGGCAGAGTTTGGCTTAGCAACTGAGTTTATCCATTTACCAACTGGACTTTAAATGTTCATTGTATTTGAAGGGCCGGAAGGCGCAGGAAAAACAACGCAAATTCGCGAACTTGCCAGGCGACTGGAAGCCAAACATCTGAATTTAGTTGTAACCAGGGAACCCGGCGGCACACCAGCATCTGACGCCATTCGCGAAGTTATCTTAAATCCAAAGCTCGAGATTAACCCGCTTACTGAGTTCTTGCTCTACTCTGCCAGCCGGGCTCAGCATGTTGCCGATGTAATCTCACCAGCCCTTAAGCAGGGAAAAACTGTTATTAGCGACCGATTTTACGGCGCTTCTGTGGCCTATCAGGGCTATGGCAGAGGTCTCGAGCTGGCCTTTATTTATGACTTAACCAATCGGGTAACTGCAGGGGTGAATCCTGATCTTGTTTTACTCTTGGACATCGACCCCGAAGAAGGCCTAAAGCGCGTAGCCCGCCGCGGGCAAAAGGACAGGCTCGAGCTGGCAGATTTGTCTTTTCATCAAAAGGTTCGTCAGGGCTTTTTGCAGCAGGCCAGCGACAACGCTACCTGGGTCGTCGTAGACGCATCACAAAAACCAGAAACGCTTGCTGATATGATCTGGGAAATGGTTGCCGGATTGCTGGAGTGAGTATGCGAATTGCAACGTTTGTCACCTTATTATTAAGCCTTAGCCTTGTTGCCTGCCAGAGCCAAAAAGTAAGTCACGAGGTTCCCCAGGTGCTCAGTAGCTCGAGCCACGACCCAATAGCGTTTACTCAGGGACTTGAATACTACAACGGCAAATTTTATGAAAGTACCGGCCTCTATGGGCAATCTACCCTTCGCGAGGTCGATATGAGCGGCACGCCTATTCGGCAGCTGCGTCTCAGCAGTGACTATTTTGCCGAGGGTCTGGCCCGCGTCGATCAAAAGCTCTATCAGATTACCTGGCAAGAGGGCAAGGCCTTTATCTATGACCTGGACACGTTTAACCAGCTCGAGACCTTTAATTATAAGGGAGAAGGTTGGGGACTTTGTTTTGATGGCACAGAACTCTATATGTCAGACGGTTCTAGTACGCTTTTTAAGCGAGACCCTGACACCTTTGCAGTAACCAAAGAAATCACCGTAACTCAGGAAAATAAACCCGTTGAGCGGCTTAATGAACTCGAGTGTGTTGATAATTATATCTATGCTAATGTCTGGCTGACCGATAAAATAGTAAAAATCGACAAGGCGTCTGGGGATGTTGTGGCAGAAATTGATGCCAGTCAGCTACTTAGCAGTCAGGAAAGAGCCACGCTTTCCAAGGATGCCGTGCTAAATGGCATTGCTTACAATCCAGACAATGATAGCTTTTTTGTAACAGGCAAACTTTGGCCCAAACTTTTTGAAGTTAAATTTATTGAAAAGCAGTAAGCATCAGTTTTTTCGATTTAGTCCTTTGATGACCTAGGCCTTTGATGCTGGGGCTTCTTTTTTCGGGCTCGAGTCTGCTTTTGCTTCCGACTTGGTTTCAGTCTTTGTCTCAGATTTATTCTCAGGTTTCGTGTCCGTTTTTGCGGTACTACTCTTACTGGTACTTGCAGATGACCTCGAGTCATTGACATAAAACCCAGAGCCTTTAAAGGCAATGCCCACGGGTTGTATCATACGTTTAACAGGATCACCCGTTTCTGGATGAACCGTCAGGGCAGCCTCAGTAATCCGCTGTTCAATTTCGAAGGTTTCACCGGTATTCATATTTTTGTAGACATAAATTGGCATTGTTAATCCTCATACATAGGTGGCTAAATAATCTTAGTAAAACCACACTCAACAAAATAGTTTACAACCCTGTTAGGCTGGTTGTGTGACACAGACTGCACAGTTGACAACAAAATTAAGTGTTTTGGGCGCAGGTGCATGGGGCACAGTTCTGGCAACGCTACTCTGCCAACAGGGTCACGAAGTCTGGCTCTGGGCAAGGGACGAGAAGCATGTTCAGGAACTAAGGGTTAATCACGAAAACAAAAAATACGTACCGGGCCTTAAACTTCCATTGGGATTAAGAGTCAGTGCAGACCTGCAAAGGTGTACAAAAGACGCTAGCGCCCTCATCTGGGCCATCCCGACAAAAGGTACACATGAAGTTGCCACGCAAATTTCAGATGTGCCTGCCATTATTTCCTGCTCTAAAGGCCTTGAAACTGGCAGCTTTAAAACGGTGAGTGAACAACTTGCCAGGTATCTGCCAAACACAATCTACGCTGCCCTATCTGGCCCCAATCTAGCATTAGAAATTGCGCAGGGAAAACCCGCTGCAGCTACCCTTGCCAGTAATGATCTGGCTTTTGCCAGGCAGGCTCAACGCTGGTTTAATCAAAAAACCTTTCGTGTTTATAGTAGTAATGACCTAACAGGTGTAGAGGTAGCTGGCGCAGTTAAAAACATCATGGCGCTTGCTGCTGGTATGAGTGATGGTCTTGGGTTAGGCGAAAATGCCAAAGCCAGTTTACTAACCAGAGGGCTGGCAGAAATGGTTCGTCTGGGTAAGCAAAGGGGCGGTAAAACAGAAACCTTTTATGGTTTAGCAGGTCTTGGTGATATGATTGCTACTTGCTCGAGTACCTCGAGCCGCAATCACCGGGCCGGAGAACTGTTTGCCCAGGGGAGTAGCCTTGCCGATGTCCAGCAACAGCAGCTTACTGCCGAAGGTATACCCACCGTCAAAGCCGTTTATGACTATTCCCTGAAGATGGGGCTAGACCTACCCATAAGTACTGAGGTTTATCGTGTTATCTATGAAGCTAAACCTCCTCTCGAGGCGATCAATGATCTTATGGGCCGAGAAAGCAAACTAGAATAGGCCGTCCTTGAACTCTTCCTTAAAGCTGTCGTCCTCTGAAAAAAGCTGCTGGTCAAACAGTAGAGCATCAATTATGTCAGCCAGTTCTCTGGTTTCTGCTAAAGGTTCTACCCCAAGCAGCGAGGAAAGCTTTTGACAGCAGGTTTCAAACTGTTGCATGGCGCCTTTTAAATTGCCCCGAAAAAGCTCGAGTTGCATAATCCGCTGATGCGTATACTCATCTAAGGGGTCTAGCTCTAATAGTACTTTAGCTACACGAATTGCGCCCTGAATGTCATCCGCCATCGCCAGCACCTGATAGTGACCTCTAAGGGCGTCCTGGTAAAGCAGTTGCACTTTAGCTTGCTCAATGCAGTACCATTCCTGCAGTTCTGAGGTGCCCGGCTCGAGTCCCTCCATAAACGTTTGATCTGTTCGGTGGTGATACAGGGCAAGGGCATCGCTAAAATAGCCATCCTGTACAGCGTACTCCAATAAGAGTACATCTACAACAGCGTGGAGCCTCAGGGTCTCACCAGCAAAGAACTCGAGCGCACCACTTGTCCTGGCAAAATCTCGTAAATTTTTAAGGAACTCTTCTGGGTTTTGAGGCTGAATCAGCCTTACTAAGCGCTCCTGGCTTACAGGTAGCGCCTGCAATGCGAGGTAAGAAAGCGCTTTGAGCAGGTCATCAGAAGTAAGGTGAACTGGCTTTTCTCCTAAATACACAGTTGGCGTGCCAAGCAAATTTATCCGTAAGTTTGACACTTCTGTGCCAAACTCGAGCCTGACCCTTTCTCCTGATATTCTTCCGGTCCTGATGTTAATATTTTGTTTCATGGCATCCTCCGTTTTCAAGACCAGTTTGCACAGTGAGGTCTGAAACAGCCCTGAACACGCGTTTCTACGCAAACAGGTACAGGCAAGGTAAACTATAGGCGTGTTATTAAAGACATTGGGTCAGCTCGAGCTTGAGGGCACAAGGTTTACGCGTGTCAAACCCATGGTTCTCCTGGCTTATCTAGCCATCGAGGGCGTAAAAGAACGACGGTTCCTGGCAGAACTTTTTTGGGCAGATGCCTCTGATAGCTTAAACAGCCTATCCAGAGCGTTGTCGCAGTTGCGTAAAGGAGCTGAGGGTGCTATTGAGGCGGATGAACACCGCGTTTGGACACAGGTGCCAGCCGACAGCAAGCAGTTTCTGACAGCCATCAAGAGTAAAAATTTTGAACTCGCACTAGAAACCTATGAGGGAGCATTTTTACAGGGGGCACACCTTCTGGACTGGGGACTTGAGTTAGAAGAGTGGATTTACGAAAAACGTGAGGAACTTGCCAGCTTTGCCCAGCGGGCGCTGCTCGAGCAGGCCGAGCTTCACGCGACCAGAGGAAACTTTGACGACGCTGCCGAGCTGGTTGAACGGGCCTATACTCTAGAAGGTGCAAATCCTCCAGAACCAGAAGATCTGGGGCGCTATTTCGAACTTTTAACCGCGGCAAGACACCCACTTGCGGCAAAAATAAAAGAAGAAGCGGAAAGTTTTGGTATAAAGTTAAGGCTCAAGGCAGATGAAGCCCAAACCCGCTTACAAAGCACCTTCATTGGCCGTGAGACCGAAAGAGCAAGGCTCGAGTCCCTAACCACCGGGCAAATCGCCTGGATAAAAGCTCCCTCTGGCATGGGCAAAACCAGTCTCCTGAAAAGTTTAAATGGAACGTATCTGGCAGGCCGCTCAGGTCTCCCCTATGCTACGCTCGAGCCCCTTCTTGGTGAAAGCCTCGAGCATAACGAAGAACTTATGCTAAGGGAACTTGCCAGCCTGGAGGGTCGGTTCCTTTTTGACCCCTGGGAATGGATGGACCAGGAAAGTCAGGATTTGCTAAAGCGGCTGGCCGATTTACGTCCAAAATCAACCATCATAATTGCCTCCCAGGAAGAACCCGGACTTAAGATCGATGTACAAATTGACCTTAGGCCCCTAAGCCAGGAAGCTCTGATGCCTTTTGAGAATGCCTGGGCATTAACCGAAGGGCTGCCGATACTGGTTGGAGCCTATTTACGAAATGAGCCACTCGAGTCAGCTCTGGAAACTCGTCTAAACAGCCTTGGCGACATTTCAGAAACGCTCTATCTGGCACTTACCCTTCTCGAAGAGCCCAATCTTGCCCTCGTTCGCCGAGCACTTCACCTAAAGGCTAATGAAATGGCCAGTGCAATTGAATTGCTAAGTACCAATGGGCTTATTGATTTGTCCGGAAAAGTCAAAGCGAGGCAAGCCGCCCAGGATTATCTGGAAAAACACCCTCTCCAACTAAGTGAATTGGCCATTCAGCTAGCAAGGCAGTTAAAAGGCTTAGACGCCTTTCCCCTTTATGAAAGATCAAGCTTATTCTGGGAAGAAGATGATTTGCCACAGGTGCAAGAAGCATATATAACCTGGGCTAATGAACTGTTAAGGCGCGGATTTCCTCAACGTGCTAGTGAAACGCTAGCCGACGCCCCTCAGTCTGATGAAGTGCGCTATCTCAGGGCACGAGCACTCGAGCGGGCAGGACTATTTAAAGAATCGCTTGAGGAGCTTGAAAACCTGACTGGAACTCCAGATATCCAGGCTCTTAAAGGCGCACTATACTGGCGCCTGGGTCAGCCTGACAGGGCAAAAATGCTTTCTGAAAATGCTCTTGATGGTGAAATGGAGGCTCGAGCAGAAGCCTTTAATACACTTGGACACTTAGCTCGCTCTGAAGGTAACTTTCTTGAAGCGGCAAACCTTGCAAGGCGCTCCGCTGCACTATGGAAATCTCTGGGAAGAAACACTCGCTGGGCAGATGCCCTAAACAGCCTTGCCGTTGCGATGGCTTTAGCAGGAGAAGAATCCCAGGAACCCTTTAGTGATGCTTTGAAAGCTGCAGGCGAAAATTTACTCATGCAGGCCAGAATTATAGCTAATCAAGGAATGATTAACGAGCGAGAAGGTAAATTTAGCGACGCCAAACAAGCCTATCAGACATCAGCCGAGTTAGCGGAGAAAGCCGGCGGAATAGAGACCTCGGCGTTAGCCTGGAACAATCTTGGGGTATTACACCATAAGCAAAAGCAAAAAGAGCAGGCGCAAATGGCCTACGATAAAGCCCTTCTTCTCGCACAACAAGCTGGAGAAAGACGCCTTTTAGGAATGTTTATGGCCAACCTGGCAGAGTTAAACGAAGATATTGCAGCCTGGAATGAAGCTCTGCACATCCTCGAGACTTCAGGACATTCAGAAGAAGCAAAACAATACCGAATGGACTTGCCTGAAGATCACCCATTTAAGCTACACTCTAATGGCAGTAACTAAGGCTTAGGTCTGTTCAGACCTATTTCAGACGCGACTACGTACACTCCTTACATGCCAAGAAGCGTTATAGAACTGGACAGAATGTTACTCGTGGAGGTAAATAATGATTTTATTGATCTGGAGAAAGCTTTGGATGCTCTTATTTATCATGCTCTTTTTCGCAGCATGTCTACCTCAAGCAGAACCAAGCTTTCTACTCAATGTGACGACAGCACAGATTGGCGATACTGTGACTGCGTCTGTGGAAAACATGGACACTGCGAGTGCCAAAGTAACGGTAGCTCAGGTGATTGCCGAGATAAAGTCAATTAGTTCAGACTCAATCAGCTTTATCATCCCGGAACTCTCAGATGACAAACTTGGTGAGCAGGATGTTGTAATTAGCTCTGGCGATAAAATAGCCAAAGCGAAATTAACAGTTACAGCTAAGCCAGTTGTCTCGAGCTTTAGCTTAAGCCCTTTATCAGCCGCTTCTGGAGGCGTTGTTGAGGCAACCTTAAATAATCTTGATGGACTCTCTGCCAAGGTTACCGTAGGCGAAAAAACCGCAAGTATTCTCGAAAGCCAAAAAGATCTCTTAAAGTTTATCGTTCCAGACTTTAGCAGTAGCGAATTGGGAGCTAAAGTTGTAACCATCTCATCTGGCGAGCAAACTGCAAGCGGGGAACTCACTATTATAGAAAGTAGCTTTGGCCTGAACAAGGCCAGGGCTCAGCGTGGCGAAACTGTGATTGGGACGGTGGCTGGTGTAGGTATTGAAGGAGGCAGTCTAAAACTTGCAAATATTAGCACGGAAATAAAAATTCTGAGCAGCACAAGCTTTTCCTTTGTTATTCCAGAAGCAGCCCCTGCCGACTTACAGATTGTCGAATTCACGCCGCAAAACCTGGGGCCTCTTAGCCAGACGATTGGCATTTTAGGTGACGTTTTACCTGGGAAACTAACGGTACTGGTTAAACCGCAAACGAGTGAAAGTCAGTTTCGAGAACAACTAGGATCATTAGGATTTGGCCTCGAGTCCTCCCTGAAACCCCTTGGGGCTAGCAGCGGGCCCTGTTCGGCAGAACTTGCCAATATTGACGTTGGAGATACTCCGTTAGGAGAAGCACTCGAGCAATTACAAGCACTCGAGCAAAATGGTGAAGGCATTGCCCTGCACGTTGACCCAAGAAGTGGCTGGTCCGTTGGCACCATTGATCATTTGGGCAGCATCGGTGCGCCCTTAGCTTTTGGCCGAGGTCACAGTGGTGCAACAACCCTTATCGCGGTACTTGATTCTGGCGTAAATCCCCATCCTGAACTTGGAAGCCGCTTCAGGCAAGACCTAAGTTTTGACTTCATTGACAACGACCCCACTCCAGAAGACACCTTTGATGATCCCTCGAGCCCCGGTTTACCCACCGAAGGCCACGGCACTCCCATTGCTATCTTAGCGGCAGGCTCGAGCCTCGGCGTTGCTCCAAAAGCGGAAGTTATGGCTGTAAAAACCTGCGATGACAAAGGTCTTTGCCTTAGCAGCAATGTCATACTTGGTATCTGCCATGCGCTAACTCGCGCTCCTGATATGAGCAGATTAGTTATAAACCTCAGCCTTGGTGGCGATACACCCGTTGAAGCCCTCGAGGCCATTTTGAACTACGCCCTGGACAATAATGTGCTGATTGCTGCAGCAGCTGGTAATGAAGGTGAACTGGGTTCGCCGACGCACTACCCTGCAGCTTTCCCGCTTGCTGGCCTGGTTGCAGTTGGAGCGCTGCAAACCACCGATATTGCCTGTATAGACTTTGAAGATCAGAAAGATAATAGTCCGCTTGGTTACGGCTCGAGCTTTAGCAGTCAGGGAACGCCTCTGTCAGTCGTACCCTATTACTTAGTTGAGGGGCAGCCAGCAGCCAGGGGGCAGGTAGCTTTTACCGATATTAATGAAGATAGTCTGATTGAAGCGCAGCTTTCCAATGCCAATCTTCAGTTTAGCTTCACCAGAACAATTGGAGGACTCGAGGTCTCGATTATCTCAGTTGATGGCGGCATAAACCTCGGTATCAATCAGAAAGCCGGGGATACTCCGCAATACATTGGCGCGCTGGCTGGTCTGACGGGTCAGGAAATCGCTGGCGTAAAGGCAAGCTATGACAGCACAACCGCAGCCTTAACGCTTGAGGGCAAGCTCGAGACCTTATTACTCGGAGGTGCCTATCTGGTTACTGAAGGGACATGTCCCAGTATTGGCGCTGAAGCTGCATGGACACCTGCGCCGTTTAGCACTCGAGGCGCCTATGTCGACCTTGCAACGCCGGGTGCAGGCCTCTACAGTGGCACGGCGGCAGGCAGCTTCTTTAGCGGTTTTGAGGGTACATCTTTTTCTACTCCGCTGGTTTCGGGTGCCCTTGCCCTCTACCGAGAAGCCAATCCCACGGCAAAACCTGCTGACATTGAGAAAATGCTTAAGGGCAGTGCCAGCCCGCTTGCCTTTACCCTAGAGGAAGTTGGCGCTGGGATGCTTAACCTGAGCGTCAACCCTTAAGAGCAATTACCGCTAAACTTATGGGTGTGTCCATCTTTTGACGGACGCACCTATTGTTTATGTGAGTATGATGGATAGGTTATGTATTTAGCTCAGCCTGATATTTTGGAGATTCATGCACGCAATTTCTGCTAACAATTTAACGAAACGCTACGGACGAAAGCATGCCGTAGACGGCATTAGCTTTGATATTGAACAAGGTGAAATCGTCGGCTTTCTTGGTCCTAATGGTGCTGGCAAAACAACAACCTTGCGTATGCTCGCTGGCCTCATAAAACCAAGTAAAGGCTCGAGCACCATCTTAGGGAAAAAGGTTCCTAGCGCCAGCCTTTTAGATGTCGGCACCATGATCGAAGAACCTAGCTTTTATCCTTATATGTCAGGTCGCGATAATCTGCGCCATGCCGCCAAAATGCACGGTGGCGTGAGTGACCGACATATAGATGAAATGCTGAACTTTGTCAGTATGGATCAGGCTGCAACAAAACGTGTGCGGGCCTATTCTCAAGGTATGCGGCAACGTCTGGGTCTGGCTCGAGCACTTCTCTGGCAACCCAAAGTACTCCTGCTTGACGAACCTACCAATGGTCTTGACCCGGTTGGCATTGCTGAAATCCGCGAAAACCTGCGGACCATTGCCAAGGAGGGCGTGACGATTTTAATCTCGAGCCATATTCTGGCAGAGCTTGAAAAACTGGTAGAGCGCATATTAGCCGTAGAGCGCGGCAAGCTCCTTTACGATGGACCCTTGCAGCAAATGCTAAAACGCATTGACGAAAAGACCGTAACGTATTTCCTCGAGGCAACCAATGCCGATAGTCTCAGGCAAGCTCTAAGCGATATGGCAATAGAATTAACCAGTCTGGACGGTGGCGGTGTGCAGGTAACCATCTCTCAAAATGATGCCCCAGCCATTTTGGCAAATCTGATTCATAATGGGGTTGAACTGATTGAGGCAAGGCGAATTACCGACAACCTGGAAGGTGCTTATTTACGCCTGCTCCGCGAAGATGGGAGACCTGTATGAACGCCCTGCTAAACGTCATTAATGCTGAGCTGTTTAAAGTCATTCGCAAACGCAGAGTTTACATTTTGGCCTTTTTATGGTGGGTTGTGCTTCCCGTACTCATCCTGTTTGTGGGCCGTATTTTGCTACAAAACCTCTCAACTGAGTTTGTCGAAAGCAGTTCACCCATTGCGCCAAGTACCATTGTAGAAACCATAGCATCACCTTTTGGCATTGCCAGAATCAGCCTCATGTTGCCTTCGGTAGTCAGTCCTTCCTTTTACATGATGGTTCTGGCGCTTTTAGCAGCCTTATTTATTGGCGATGAACGTTCGCAAAATATGTGGAAAACCACGCTTACGGCCCAGCCGAACCGCATGGCGGTTTTGTTTGGGAAGTTTTTTGCTGCCATGCTGATTTATGGCGTTTTGTTATTTGGCGGCTACCTTCTTAGCTTTGTCTATGGTGGCATAGGAATGCTGCCTCTCCCCTTTTTATCTTTGCCCACCAATTTTGGGGGTGACTGGTTAGGCTTATTCAACCTTTATCTGCTCCAGTGGCTATTTGGCAGCGCAGGTATGTTCTTCGCCTTTCTTATGATCTGGCTTTTGCGCAATGCCGTACTGGGCATCATTGCCATTCTGTTTGCGCCACCTATCCTTGAGGGTATCTACTCTATTTATGCGACGCTCGTTGGTTTTCAACCCGTGAATCGTCTTAATATTGTCTTTCAAACCCTGCGCTTACGCAAAACCCTCGAGGACTTACCGCGCTACTTTTTCACCAATAACCTTTACGCCCCAGCCAGAAGACCTCTCAGTGAAGTGGTGACCTCGCTGGGTGGAACCCCTGGCAGCGATGATCTGGGACCTTTGGGCGCTATATTAGGCAGCGGCATCACCTTACAGAGTTCGGCCCTTGTGATTGCTGGTTACGCCCTTGTCTTTGGCCTCTTAATGGTCTGGCGCTTTAGTCGTGAGGACGTGTCTTAAAGCTCGAGTTCTGCCACCACAGGCACATGGTCGGAAGGGTAATAGCCATCATGACTGGTATCAAGGGTACTGGCAACAGGGATTTTAAACCCTTGAGAGCAAAAAATATAATCAATGCGGACACCCGTAGCTGCAACCGCAAAGCCTTTACAGCTAAGTTCTGAACCTGTTTGCGTATCAGCACACAGATAGGCATCTTGCAGGCTCGAGCTCAGCGTTTTATAAGCTTCACTTGGTGGCTCAGCGTTAAAGTCTCCGGTAATGATGAAATCAGCATCTGCCAAATCTTTAAGGCGCTCCAGAAGAAGCCTTGCACTGGCAGCTCGAGCCTCTTGACCAAGGTGATCAAAGTGGGTATTCATAGCCAGAAAGTTAGTTCCTGTGGTTTTGTCCTGGAGTTTGGCCCAGCTAGCAATGCGCGGCAAGCTGGCATCCCAACCTACGGACCCGGCAATCTCAGGTGTTTCTGATAACCAGAAAGTAGCGCTCTCAAGCAAGTCAAATCGGTCTTTACGAAAGAAAATTGGCGCATATTCGCCTGCCTTTTTGCCGTCATCTCGAGCGACACCGACATACTGATAGCCTTCCAGGTGATGGAAAAGGTACTCGAGTTGTTCCTGTAAAACCTCTTGCAAACCAATGATGTCTGCCTCGACAGCCGTTATGAGGTCAGCAACTTTGGCTTTCCGGTAAGGCCAGGCATTTCTGCCATCGTGCGGATTATTAAAACGAATGTTGTAGGTCATAACTTTTAGGTGCATAGTCACTCCTTGAGACGCTCCGTGAGGGCCGTACATGCGGCTTTTTCACTGGTATGATACCGCCATGCTCATAGTGGATAGTCATCTTGATATTGCCTGGAATGCCCTTCAGTGGAACAGAAACCTCGAGCTTTCGGTAAACACCTTAAGAACTCTGGAGGGAGGCAT
>JAGQHN010000003.1:93275-95646 GCA_020431825.1 Trueperaceae bacterium
TTTGCTACAGCAAGAGGGCAATACGCTTATTACCAGGCATTGGCCAAACGAGGGGTTATTCAGCAGATCAGGAGTCGCGAGCATCTGAAGTCCCACCTCACAGCCTGGCAAACCTGGGAAGGAGAGCAAAAAGCTGAGCAGCCGCCTTTAGGCTTTCTGATTAGCATGGAAAGCGCTGACCCTATTCTGAAGCCCGATGAGCTCGAGGAGTGGTGGCAACTTGGGGTAAGAAGTATCGGCCCGGCACACTATGGACCAGGCAGGTACGCGGGAGGCACGAGTACCGAAGAAGGCTTATGTGATATTGGCTTTCATTTACTAAAGGAGATGGAACGCCTCGGCATCATCCTGGACCTGACCCATTTGTCAGACAAGGCATTCTGGCAGGCACTCGAGCACTTTTCTGGCAAGGTCATTGCCAGTCACAATAATTGCCGAGCACTCGTACCCCACCAGCGGCAATTTAGCGATGAGCAGTTACTCAGCATCATTAAGCGAGATGGTGTGATAGGTGTGGCTTTTGATACCTGGATGCTCGAGCCTGGCTGGATAAAAGGCGAATCAACAAATGCCGGGGTAGGCATAGCAAAAGTACTTGATCATATAGATCATATTTGTGCATTGGCCGGAAATAGCCATAATGTCGGCATTGGTTCAGATCTGGACGGGGGCTTTGGCCTTGAACAGTCTCCTCACGATCTCGATACCATTGCTGATCTGGCTTTGTTTCCTCAGCTGCTCAAGGCTCGAGACTATAAGCAGACTGACATAGAAAATATTATGCACGGAAACTGGCTAAGGTTTTTAGAGCAAGCCCTTCCCGAAACCTGAGCGACTGCCAAATAGCTGAAGACAGGCAAAGACCATGTTAGTTTAGAGTTAAAGATAGTTCAAAGGAGTCCATATGCCGTACTCAGGTTCACACTACAGCCAAGTCTTTTTAGCCCACCGTAAGGCCCTCGAAACCTTGCTCGACAAGCTTCCTGACGATCAGGGAGAGTTCAGCAGCTGGGACGGCGCCATGAGCTTCAAAACCATGACCGATCACCTTACAGGAGCAAGTTTACGCTTTGCCGGAATTGCTTCGGGCAAAGCTACCGAAGCCTTTGAGCCAAGTCAAAACTTTGCTGAGGCAAAAGCTCGGCTAAAAGCCAGCACCGAAACGGTTGTCTCGAGCCTGTCAGCGATGACAGATGAACAGCTGTCATCCATGGTTGAAGCCCTTGGCACCCAAATGCCCGCTTTTACGCTGGTTGACCTGCTCAGAGAGCACGAGATTCACCATAAAGGTCAGTTGTGGATGATGGCCCGCATGATAGGAATTGAGCCTGGTCGCTTTATCTTTCGGGGTTAATGCATGGCAGAACCCTGGGAAAACTATCTGGAAACCCATAAAAACCGCTTTACCGAAGAATTATTTGACTTTATTCGCATACCCAGCGTTTCGGCGCAAAAAGAACACAGTCAGGATGTTTACCGCGCTGCCGAATGGGTCAAAGCCAGGCTCGAGGCTGCTGGTCTTGAAAATGCCCAAATTATGGACACAGGGGGCCATCCTGTCGTTTATGCCGATTGGCTGCATGCAGGAGAAAATCGCCCGACCGTACTTATTTATGGTCACTTTGACGTACAACCAGCCGAACCGCTCGAGCTCTGGCACTCTCCCCCTTTTGAACCCACCCTAAGGGATGGTCTGATCTTTGCTCGAGGCGCATCTGATGATAAAGGCGGCATGTTCACTTCGATCATTGGTGCAGAGGCCATCCTCAAAACAGAAGGGCAGTTTGGGGTCAATTTAAAGTTCTGCTATGAAGGTCAGGAAGAAATTGGTAGCCCGACCCTCGCCACTTTTCTTCAGGCACACAAAGAGAAGTTCGCCTGCGATCTGATTTTTTCCAGTGACGGCTTGCAGTGGTCTAATACCGAAAGCATGATTGTACTGGGCCTCAAAGGTCTCATGAAACTCGAGCTAAGCGTCAAAGGACCAGTTTCAGATTTGCACTCAGGTTTGCACGGTGGGGTCTTACAAAATCCACTCGAAGCTTTAGCCACAATTCTTGCGTCTCTGCGGGATGATCATGGGAAAATACAGGTAGAGGGTTTTTTTGAGGATGTTTTGAACCCAACGGAGCTTGAGCGAAAGGCAATAGATGACATCCCTTTTGACGAGGCTGCTTATAAAGCGGAGCTTGGCATCCCTGAGTTTTTTGGCGAACCCGATTTTAGTACCAGGGAACGCAACTGGTTACGACCAACCTTAGATATAAATGGCATCTGGGGCGGCTATCAGGGGGACGGCTCAAAGACGGTTATCCCAAGCGAAGCACACGCTAAAATCACCTGTCGCCTCGTTGCCAACCAGAATCCAGAA
>JAGQHN010000040.1 GCA_020431825.1 Trueperaceae bacterium
TCAGCTTTTTTAGGATTTCGACCTCAAGCACTTTTTCTCCTAGAACTTTCTTTAGCTGTTCATTTTCTGCTGCTAAAGCTTGATCTGGTGTTTTAACATTCCCATGTTTAAAGGCTGATTTGCCATGCTCGAAAAATTGTGACTTCCATTTATGGATCAGGCTTTCTGCTACCCCATGTTGTCTTGATAGCTCAGCGATACTTTGTTGTTCTTTGAGTGCTGTCAAAACTATTGTCAGTTTCTGTTCTGCACTCCATACCTTTTTCTTGCCCATTTCTTGCCTCCAAATTCATGCTCTCAATTTACCCTCTGAATTTGGGCTATTCTGCTGGGGCATTACCCAGTAAGTTCGGTCCAAAATTAACCGAAACACTTGATTATTTCAAATTTCGTTATGGTCAAACTTAGGATTTAGCTGAACTGCAACGGCACTTATCTAAGTTTAAAGATCTTTTAGTAGGCTAGCCTTATGGAACCCCACTTGGCGTATTATTTTTATTACTATCGCCATTTTAGGTTCTGAGCAACAATTGAAGAAATTGACTCTGGAAAAACATGACGGTTATCCCAAAGACGATATGGCTGATGAGTTGTGAGATCACCAATATTAAACGTTTTCGATAGTGTTCTAATGGATGATGTTCGATAAATACAATGGTGGCAATAAGTCCAACAATGATTCCATGCCCCAAACCTAAGGCAAAACCAAAAAGTAAAAAGGCGCTATTCATCTCAATACCGATTCCAGGTAGCGTTAAGCTAGGTAAGGTGAGCTGGTCAAGGTTATTCAAGGTTATAAGCGCTAACAAACCATAAAGCAAGGAGAAAACTACGCCAATCAGAGCATAAAAGATTAGCCCCAGGAAACGTGACCTGGCATCAATCTCCTTAGTGAAATAAGAACCAATTGCTCCTAAAACATCGTAATAAGCACCTCGCCAGAGAAGCGGTAAATAAAGAAAGAACAGCATTACTGATGTAGCAATCAAACCTGCAGCTATTGATGAGAGAAGTAGTGCCATAAACATAGTCCCTCCTTTTTAGACCATCTATTGGGCTTTCACCCTTTTGAAACCTACTTGGTTAATTCTCGAGAGAGTACAAGAAAATTGGCTTGCCTTTAATCAATGAGTAAGAATCTTTAGCTAATCTTTTAGAACTAGGGAATTTCTACCTGAACTCGTTTTTCTTATCCAATTGTTTAATACTGTTTCAAGTCTTAACTTAGCACAACTTAAAAACTTTAGCTAATTTCACACACTCCCGGATTTTACGGTCCTATGCTCTCCTTTCATTCAATAGCAGTACCTGGCTCGAGTAAAAACTTCCAGCAATTCGAATAATCTCTACTTACAGCTATGCGTGAATTAACTTAGTGGATGCTTAAAGGGTTATCAATGCTATTGAAACAAGTAATCAGTTCAAGGCAATGGAGCAAACGCAAGGTACTTTTGACCCAGCTGAACTTAATCCCCTATTTCAAAACACAAAAGCACTGGTAGCCGCGCGTTTTCGCAGACATAACTTATCCTAGGAATCGGTACTTCCCTATACTTTAAATTTTACCATTCCAAGTTAGTTTGACGAAACCGTCTTAGCTTGCTTGAATAATCAGCTTTCTAAAAGCGGAACTTACTTCAAACTGATTACCGCAAAAATAAGAGAAGCTGTCAGGAGCAGAGCAGGAAGGCTTATAGCCCAGACTGATACCCATGGCATTTGTTCCTCTTCTTGGGGTTCAGCTAACAGTCCTCTGGTAATGAGCCCCATTGCAATTCTTCTCATCAGCCATGCTTGTGCTAAACCATAGGCGACATTAAGCGAAGGTGGAATAGGCAGGCTGATAACAAAAGCCAGGATAAGCAGTGAGCAAAGCAAAATGCCAATACTGACTCGCTTTTCTCCTCGTCTAAATAATTGATAGCTAAGTAAGCCTCCTCCTGCTAAGACACCACCAATAAAAGTTGCTGCGGTCACTTGTTTGAGGCTAGCTGTTTTGAATACCTGTGTTTGTAACATGGTTTTACCCTTTCTTTTCAAAGCCTTTGGTGTGTTTGGCTTCTGGTAAAACAAAGGTAGCGGATGCCCCCTTAAATCAAACTTAATAGGTGGCGAATTAAGCAGGAATTAATAGCCGATTCTCTAAGCTAAAGTCATGCAACAGGAAAAGGAGCAAACCATGAAAGCCCTAAGAAACACTGTTATTAGCCTTAGTATCCTGGTCATCGGATTATTCTCAATAGCCTCAGCCCAGTGGGGTATGGACCCCTGGAACATGACTATGAATCAGTACAACCAGCAAATGGATATGTATGTGCAGCAACAAATGCAAATGGCACAGCAACAAGCCGATCAGGCTTATGCAAATGTAGGACAGTTCTTTATTGACTATTATCGTCAGAATACAGGCGACTACAACACGCCTGATGCCCAGGCTTTACAACTTGGAGATCAGCTTTATTGCCAGCATAATCCTGCCCAGTGTCAGCAAAATATCCAGAATGCTCAGACCTGGTCAGACATAAGTGCTGCTGGTCATCAGCAAAATATGAATAACATTGCGGGCTGGGGCCAAACCATGAACCAGATTGGACAGATGAACGGCCAGATCTTAGATATGAGCCACAAAGGCTATATGGACAGAAGTCAAATGCAGTATCAGGGTCAGCAAAAATATGTTCAGGAAGGTATTTTTGGTACGACTACCTTTGTAGACCCAAACGGCAACATCTCTTACAGTGGTTTACCTGTTAACGCCTATGACGGCATGGTTGTACAAACTGCCTATGGTCAAAATGCCATGTTTGATCAAGCTTCTCAGAGCTGGTATCTCCTTGATGTTTATGGCTATCCTGTTCAGCAGCTTCAGTACGGCTTTTAGTCACCTGGCGCAGAGGCGGTTATCAAACTGCTTCTGCATTTCTTTTATCTAAGGAGTTGTTTATGAATAGGAAAGGTCAAATGAAAGGACTTATCCAGCGACAATTTAAGCTTTTATTCTTGCTAATGAGTCTGATACTGGTTTTGGGATTTCTGGGGGCTTGCAACTCGAGCCCAACCTCAGCCCCTCCTGAAAATCCAGCGGAAACCCCAAACGAGACACCCAGTGAAAACCCTGGGGAAACACCGAGTGAAACCCCCAACCCAAGTCCGGAAAGCCCGCCCCCTTCTTCATCGCCTTTTGCCAACGCCAGTTCGCTTACCTCCTGTACAAATACCAGAGGCGCGGAAGCCCTTTACTGGGACTTTATGGTAGGGGTTATACGGGTTGATTATCCTGAAACGGTTCGTCTTATTCCCTATGCGCCTGGCATTCCTTTTATCCACCCGGTTCAGCCGCTTTACAACTTTATTTATCCAGCAGGCTGGCAGGCGGATACGCTCACCGATGCGTCCAGCCAGTTAACCGGCGTCAATGTTATAAGGCAAGATGGACAGGCTGTCTGGCGCCGTTTGAATTTAACGGTTTCTGGTACGGTAACACCCCAGCAGGTCATTGATAATGAGCTTAGTCAAATGCGCTCACGCTTGTCAGGCACCGAATCTGTTGAAGTGGTTTGTTTCCTCGAGTCCCAGGATAAACTGGCGGCTGCCCTCCTGGTGCGCACGGGTGCTTACACAGCCAATATCACGGCTCAGGTTTTTCCCAGTTCCTTTTTAGGCAATCCGGTTTCAACGATTTTTATTCAGCGAGCTTTTTCACCAACGGCACAGTACGAAACCGAAGTGGTGAATACCTTTTTCCCGCTATCAGGTCAGATGAATCTGGGTGGGGGCTCGAGTGACCCAGAGTGCAGTGACGGCATAGACAATGATGGTGACGGACAAACCGATTATCCAGATGATAAAGGCTGCACTTCAAAAGAAGATACCAGCGAAAGTGGTGGCTAACATTTTGATCTAACAATTACCTTAAATTTTCATTTCCACAAATGCGCTCTGTCCAGGTTCGGGCAGGGCGTTTTTTCACTGGAGCCAGGACTTAATTTTGACTTAATTTCTGATCATTTAAGTGAGACTTAAGCACCTCTTTTTTACAGTAAAAGCATCAAGCAAGAAAGCTTGAATTTTTGGAGGCAAAAAATGAAAAAGCTGGTTTACCTTATCTCAATTCTCGTAAACTTCGGTCTGGTTTTAGCCCAAAGCAGTGTTACGCAAGGTGAAGGTCCTGCCCTGAATGTCAATAATTTAAGCTCTATTTATCAGGAAACATTTGAAGGTGATCCTGAAACGATGATGCAAGGCGCCTTGACGTTTGGGCAAGACGGTAGCTGGACAGGCAGTTTAAACAACGGTGCGTATCTCATGGAAAATCAAAATGACGCCACAGCCGTTCGCTATTTCTACCTGGGTACCTCCGAGGGAAATGCAGCGTCAGTAGAAGTAGCGGCTCAGTACGGCAGTTTTTCAGGTGCGGGTCTGATTTACCGCTTTGACGTAACGACAGGCAACTATTTTGCTTTTATCCTTAGTGGGCCAAATAGCTATGCTTTGCTAAAGCGTAACGGTGATGGCTTAGCGCTCATGATAGAAGGCAGCTCTGCTGCGATTGGGCAAGGCGCCAACCGCTTAAGCATCGTTGATGATGCGGGTGAAATGAAGCTCTATATTAATGAAACTTTTGTGGCTTCGGTTAGTGATAATGAGGTTGTTGGAAATAGAGCCGGGCTGATAGCTGTGGGAAGTGGCTTATTTCAACTGGATAACTTTAGCATTTACAACTACACCCAAACACAAAATACTGCTCCAGAAAATCCTCTGGCTCCTAAATCAAGCAAGGTAGAGACCACGGTAGCAACAAATCAAACAACGACTGCCTGGACAACCCAGGCACCACAACAAGCTATGGTTCTCTATTATGAATCGACCTATAAAAGTGATTCGGAAACCACCATTGAAAACCTCGAGTTCAGCATTACCCCACAAGCTAACGGTCTCTGGGAAGTCGTTAGAAAAGCCGGAGACGGAAGTACCGAAACCTATTATGCCAATGCCGAAGGACAGCTTTTTGAAAATGGTCAAGCCCTGGATAAAAGCTTATTTTATTACAGTGCTGCTCTATGGAACTTCGGTGAAAGCTTCTTTAGCCAGGATATGTTCTCACTCGAGGAAAGCGAAGACGCCTGGTTTTATAGCCTGAACCAGGAAGACCTGCAACTGCGCAGCCTTTACGACAAAGTAAATGGCATTTTACTCGAGGAGCAGTTTTGCAATACCGAGTTTTGCGAAACAACTCGTTTGTTAGGTATGGAAGAAATAGATACCTCCCTAGCTTCTCGTTTTTAATAGCTCACCCTATTTTCTTAACCATCCTCTTTTTAAGAAGGATGGTTTTTTCTTGCCTTGCTACACAAATTTGACCCAAGAAACATGGATTTGCCAAAAAGGAACGCTAAACTTGGTTTATGGCTGAAAAGTGGCGCAAAGATGTGCTCAAATCTATACCGCAAGCGCTTAACTATCAGGTGGCAAATCCAGTCATGGTTCAGGCAGAGATAAACCCCATAGCCACAGAAGAGCTTGACCCAGCGACCTTTCCTAAGCGAGGTGCTGGTTTAGATGAGCTTGTAAAGTTTGCTTATACCTTTGATGGCTATGCTCATTTTGGTATGGAAGCCTGTGCAGAACTTGCCAACAGTGCTCTAAGTGCCTACTATCACAACGAGGTTTTGCCCGACGATATTACTGACTTAAGAGCCTGTATGTTCTTTGAGGCAAGGCGCTGGACGCTTTACCAGACCATGCCTGATACCAGGGCGACCATCTATATTTTTGCCCTGATTGATAAAATAAAAATGCTTTTAGATACAGCTTAATAATTCAAGTTTTGGGTCATATAAAGAGGAATCAAAAATCCAAATTTATGCTTTCCTACAGTGAGCTAAATGGCTGCATGAAAGCACTACAAATCATGGATTAATAAAGTTAAAAATGTTACGTGGGCGGCCTTGAATCCCGATAAAATACAGACGACATTGTGTCTAAGGAGATGGTTATGAATAACCTCCGTGTCTTTAAGCTTTTTGTGCTTTGTCTGCTTCTGACTAGCTTTGTTGCCTGCTCAAAACCCTCTACCACTACCAATAATCCTATTGACCAAGAGCCTCCTACTATAAATCTAAGAGAAAATACTGATACAACTTTCTACAATAAGAGTGCTTTACTAAGCTTTGAAGTCAAAGACACCAGCAGTTTACAGAAGCTGAGCTTTCAGCTAAATAGCGCTGCTTGGCGAGACATTTTGCCTCTTCTCAAAAATGAACTTCTTGAATTACAACTCGAGGGGCTTCTTGAAGGCAAAAACCGACTCTCTATTCTAGCTATTGATGAACAAAATAATGAAAAGCAGTATGACTTTGAGCTTAGCTATATTTTAGATGCCTTAGCCCCAACACTTACCGTTGTTGGTCCAAATGAGCGGGTGACTAATGCGCGACAATACACTTTGAAAGGTGTGTTAAAAGACGATCATAGCGTCAAAAGTCTGAGCTACCAACTTAATGAAAATGAACGGATTGACATTAGCGATAAGTTGACTGAAACAGGATTTATCTTACCGCTTGAGCTTGAAGAAGGAGAAAACTATCTGAATCTGGTCGGATTTGACAAGGCCGAAAACCGTATTGCCAAAAATCTGTTGATCATTTTAGATTCAACGCTAAGCGATACGATTCCTCCCATACTTCTTATTAATGAACCTGATCGAACCGTTACGAAGAGTTCGGTGGAAGTGATGGGTCAAGTAACAGATAATCTTAATGTAAACCAACTTGCCTATACGCTTAATGACGGAAAATTTAACGACATAACGCATACCATTGATGGAGCTAACTATAGGTTTTGGGTTGAAGGACTTGTAGAAGGTGACAATACGATTACCCTTAGAGCCAGTGATGTTTCAGGAAATATCGTAAAAGGTAAGATTAATGTCACCTACATTTCTACTGGAGATAAGGAAGCTCCTATCTTAGCTATTACCAATGGTGAAAAGCGAACAGTTAGCTCGAGTACGGCTACTATCACTGGGACAGTGACCGATAATCTGGGTGTTAAGGCCTTTTCTTACCGTCTTAATGGTGGAAATGAAGAAAATATTTTTACGCAATTAGCTGGGACCTTTTTTAGTCTCGAGATCAGCAATTTAAAAGAAGGCGAAAATCTTATCGTGCTTTTAGCCTCTGATGAAGCAGGGAATCAAACTGAAAAAACGGTTACCATAAACTTTACTAAAGAGCTTCCTGCATTTCCCAATGTTGAAGGAGTTTGGGGTGGTCAAAGTAGTGTACCGGTTTGCCCCAACGACAGCGCTACTGCTGTGAGTTTTAGTTTTGACCGTGTAGGAACGGATGGTACGGTTAATGGCACCGGTCAAATAGCAAATAGTTATGGTGAGTATATCTCTACGGCAAACTTTAAAGGACAGATAACTCGATCTGGAATTTTGACTGGTAGCTTCAATTTCACTGGAGATAATGTTAATGGGGCGGCAAGTGTTAATTTAAGTTACTCAGGCTCGAGCCTCAAAGGTCAGCTTTCGTTTACGGCTACTGCCAAGTGTGATCAAAGCACAACAGGGTCTAAAGTCGTTAATGTTGACTTGAAAAAAGATGTGCTTGTACCTGTTCCCAGTGATGACGCTTTTGAACCCAATGATGATAAAGCGTCAGCAAAAGCTATAGAAATTGGCAAGACTTATGACCTGATAAAGCTAAGTCTTGACCAAGATTGGTTCAAGTTTAACTTGACCGAAGCAGTTCTGGTTTCTATAGAAGTTGATACCGACAAGGTGCTTTACACACTCGAGGGCAATAAGACCTATGGTTACCCTATGAAACAAAAATCTATACTTATGGCTTTGCAAAAAGGTACTCACTATATTCACGTTACCAGTCATTCCTATAGCCCAGAGAAGTACAGCCTGAAAATTGTGACTAGTCCCTTGCCCGATAAGGCAAATGAACCTAATAACACAAAAGCAACCGCAACGCCTTTGACCTTGGGAACCACTCAAACTGCTTACCTATACCCCGAAGATAAAGATTGGTATACCTTTAGTCTTACTGAGGCAATGATTTTTGACTATACCTTTAAGCAAATAAATCCATCCCAACCTTACCTCAGCCAATTTTTTGCTTTATATAATGAATCAGAAGAAGTTTCTTTTGGTTATCTAATACCTGGCAGGTACTATTTAGAGATTTTCGGTGAGGAATATACTTATTCACTATCGACCCAAGTCACTCCTCCAACGGATAGTGCCTATGAACCTAACGAAACATTTGAAACTGCAAGAGAAATAAAAACAGACACTGCCCACAATTTTTATCTTGGAAATGGTGATCATGACTGGTTTAAGTTTAATTTGACTTCAGATAGTAATGTAAATATTCTTCAATCTGGAAGTCTTGTTGAATATCAGCTTTATGATGCTGATAAAACGCAATTATTTTCTAGCTACTATAGCTCTTATCAAACCTACTTACCCTCGGGCATTTATTACCTTTATGTGCTAGAGCAATCAGACACGGACTACACGATTAACATAAAGACCCGAGACGTGTCTGATGCCTATGAACCAAATAATAGTCAAGACAGTGCCCATGCTATTAGCAGTGATTTTTCTGGTAGTTTCCTGGTTTTCCCTGATGATACTGACTGGTTCAAATTTAGTATAGGTGATACCTTCTTTTTAGACGTTGCGCTCAAGGCCAAGGGTGCATATGTTAATGTTCGTCTGCTAAATAGTAAAGGAACACAGCTCGAGGCTCCTGTGCTTGAATCAAGTAAAAAGTATTTACTGGAACCAGATACCTACTATTTACAATTTATGGACACGCAACTCGAGGTTCCGGTAACTATGACCTTAACCCCCAATCCTTTACCCGATGCCAGCTTCGAGCCGAATGATACGTTAGAACAAGCAACCCCAATTTTGCTTAATCAAAAATATGAAACATATCTTCGGGTAAAAGATAAAGACTATTACAGCTTCAGTCTAGATAAACAACAACTTGTTATTGCAAACAATGAGTATTCAGTTGCAAATCCTCGTCTTATTGATTCATCAGGAAACTTTATGAATGTTAAGACCTACGATGATCCTAGTTTTTCTAGTTTTGTGTTACCTAAAGGAACGTACTACTGGTTAGTAGAAGCAGCAAGCGACCTAAAAGAACTTGGAGCCAGCTATCCGTTACAGATAAGTACTCGAGACTATAGTGATGATCAGTATGAACCCAATGACACAATAAGCACCGCAACCCTTATTGATCTAACCTTTGCAGACAGTAATCTCTTCCTTAAGGAGGGCGCAAACTACAATGATGATTTTAATGAGGATTGGTACAAGTTTGTATTGGATAAAAAATCTTTTGTCAGCTTGAAATTCAATATGGATGTGAACTGGTATGGAAATAGCAGCATAAGCTTAAATCTGATTAGTGCTGATGGAACAGTAAATAATAAGTTTGACAAAATACTCGAGGGTGTTTTGGCTCCTGGAACCTACTATCTTAAAGTTGGAGGGCATCATAGTTTTATAAGTTGGCTATTTGGAGCTAAATACGGCCTAAATATTTTGGCTTCCCCTCTTTAAGGAAATTCTTTTTCAAATTAACCCTTGCTTTTGTGCCTGTATCAGCAAATCAATCGTTCTGGAATAGTCTTTAATGCCCTCTGTAACTCCCTGACTTTTGAGATAGCTGTTGTAACTGCGCTGTTGTAGATTTTGAATGAACTGGGGCATCTGGTATTTCTGAAAAGGTGCAACCATTGCGTTTAAGTCCTGACGGCTCGAGTCTGGAAGTCTGGCTAAAAAAGCGGCCTGTTTTTCCTGGGGAAGTTGCCAGTACGCCTGCTGCCAGAAGCGTAGCGCAACCGCGTAGCGGGCAAAAGGGTCGCTGGCTTTTAGACCTGCCAGAGCAGAGATAAAGTCGGCATCGGCTTCGCCAGCATAGCCTGCCACGTGGGCAAGCTCATGGGCACCAATCGCCAGATAAGAAATTTCAGGTAGGGCACCGTCTATATGGGGCTCGAGCGTCCAAGGGCTCATAACGCCAGAGGCGCGGCCCAGTAAAATCAGACTGCCATCCGGGAGTCGTTTAACTTTTTGCGGTAAGTTGGGCACCTTACCCGTAACAGTGACCACTGTCGTTTTTAAGGATGAGACCAGTGAAGCCATGGCCTTTGCTTCATCACGCTCGGCACTCGAGGTTTCCAGGATGGTTACGGTCAGGGTGCTTAGGAGCCTCTCGAGGTCAGCCTCGCTCACCTGAGGTGTTTGCAGACCAAATTGCGTCTCGATGCTTTCACGCCCATAGTTTGCCCCCCAATTGATGACAAACAGTAGCGTTATAAGCAAAAGCCCTAAAACTGTACGCCAGATAATCAGCGCCACTGAGTGCCAGGCATGACGCTTTTTAAAGCTAAGAGTGACCATAAGGAGCCAGAGCAGGGGCAAAACCAGTAGCAAGATGCCTGCTAATGAAAAAGGCAAGCCATTGGTCAGGGGCATATACCAGCTGCTTAGCCAGGGATAAAACTTCCGGCTATAGGTTTGCTCTACCCAGGCAGGTGAAGGGGTAAAGAAAAACCAGATAGCTAGTGGCAGGCTTAAGACGATAAACAGCTCGAGCCGGGCAATCCAGCGTTTTCCCTCATACTTGCTTTGGCGGCTGGGTCTCCGGTTTTCCTTGCGGTCTGGGTAGGCTTTTAGCTGGATGGTTTACCTCACAGTAGTAGGTTTGGTCTCTTGAGAGACAGCTCCTATAGTAGACCCTTTTCATTAAGATAAGCTTTAAGTTTTTCCCTATCTAGCTGCCAGGTCGTTTCAGAGCGGTATGGTTTAAAGCCCATTTTTTCATTAATGGCAAGCATGGGCGCATTAGAGTCAGCGTTACCAGTACGAATGTACACTACGCCTGGGCGTTCAGTGAGGATTTTTTCAGCCATGCTGGCTTTTAGCCATTTGCCCAGTCCATGACCGCGGTATTTGGGTAAAACCCCGGTATCGCCCTGAAATACAATATGTGCTTCCTCGGGGTCCCAGATAACTTCCGTAAAGCCTGCCAGCTCACCTGAAGCGTGTCTTGCACATAAGTACCACTGCTGCACCTCATGAGCTTCCAGGTACTTTTCAAAAACCCGAACTTTTTCCTTGGAGAGTTGCTGGTCCTCTACATCCAGGTCGTCTTTTGGTGCGGTATTCATGACATCCATCAGGGTAATAATTTCGTCAATGTGCGCCTCGGGTAAAGGATTTGTAAAGAGCTCGAGCCCATAATCCCTATTTTTTCTCCCCTCTTTAATCCAGTGCCCCATAAGATTTTTGTCCAGGTCTTTTAAGACCAGTTGATTGGTATGGGTTGCCAGCGCCGCTTCTGCGCCAAGTTTTTGGGCAGCCTGTTCGCCTGCGGGTACTGTAGAGTTTGTAACAAAAAGCAGGAGGCTGCGGTCATGTTTGTACGCGGTTTCCAGGACGATGGGTAAAAAGCTCGAGGCCAGACCCTGCCGCCTGTAATCAGGATGAACCCCCAGGACGATGTACATAAGGTGCTGATTGCTTTCAGCAATTTCAACCTGGGTGATGAGGTGCGCAACAATTTCGCCGTCATGCCAGATGTGCCAGCGTGCTAAATGGTAGTGCTCGAGCAGCTCATAGCTTTTTAAATCCGTTTCGGTCGCGTGTAAACTTCGTGGCGGTTCACCGGGCTGGCTTTCAGAGCGCATAACATTGCTAAAGGCATTGATGGCTTTCACCTTGTCTGGACTTACTGTTTTTATATCGAATAGTAGCTTTTCCATAACTTTTTCACCTAGCGCTCATTGCCTCGTTTGAAGTTTCCAGTTAGTTTCGCCAGAGCTAATTGCAAAGCCTGGGTGTCTAAGCTACCGACTTTGGCAATAAAACGATCGGCCTCTTTACCCGCCAGGGTTTTGACCTGCCGGCCTTCCCATAACAGGAAAACTTTGCCGTCTTTACTTATGCGGTAGTCAAAGGGTTCGCTTTCTAAGTAGCCGTGTTTATCAATCTTTTTGGCCATGATTCATGAGGTTTTCTCAAAGATGAATAGACCAGCACAGCTCGAGACCTGTTCATAACTCATCAGGATGTTTTGGGGCAAGCTCGCCTGCATTTCTTCGGCGACCCAGTAATGATCTTCTTCATTCCAGAGATGTTTGTTGCGTTCATAGCAAAGGGCCAGGTCGTGCCTCGAGCTAAACGCAATGTCTGCTATAAGCAGCCGGCCCTCGGGTTTAAGGTAAGTTAGCGTCTGTGCAATGATTTGCCATTTTTTCAGGTGCTCATATTCATGGAGTACGTAAGAGGAAACCACACGGTCAAATCTGCCTAATCTGAGCGGTTTACTCAGATCTGCCTGAATGAAAAAGACGCCAGGAAACTTAACTCTGGCTTTTCTGAGCATATCTGAGGAATAGTCCAGCGCGGTGACTCTGGCGCCTTTATTGAGCAGGCGCTCAGTGAGCTGACCCATGCCTACCCCATAATCAAGTACGGTCATACCTTTTGCCAAATTTGCTTTTTTTATGAGCAAATCAAGGGTATCTTCGTAACCTGCCAGGGGAAAATCCTGTTCACCAATGAGAAAGTTGCCCAGGTCAAAATGTTCGTCTATCAGTTTACGTTTACTATTTAATCTCACACTAAGTTTCTTCCCTAAGTCTCTTCATCATACTAAGTCTGGCGGGCAAGCGTTTAAACCCAAGTTTGTCATTCACTGCCAGCATTTCTACATTGTTTGTATCGTTGTTGGTAAACACCTGCTCTGCACCTGCTTGTTTGGCAGTTTCCAGAGAGATAACTTTGAGTGCGGTTGCCACGCCTTTTCCCCTGGCTTCTCTGGTAACAGCCGTTAATCCTGTATAAAGATCGTTGCTGCTGCTTCCCTTCCATAATTGACTAAGACCCAGTAAGGTCGTGCCTTTAAGAGCAAAAAAAGTTCCTTCCGGATAAAAGTCAGGAGCATCTAAGACATTTTCCTTAAAGAAGTCATAACTAAAAGGTGTGGCAGGTTCACTTCGAGGTACATCTAACCTAACGGTGCTAAAAAGCTCATAAAAAGCTTTGCCCATTTCCTTCTGATCGTCAAATTCGGCAAAGGGCTTAAAGCTGTATCCCTCGGTTTTTAGCTCCTCAAGCCTGGCTTTGAAAACTTCAGGGTTAAAGGCAGCTAAGTCAAGAACTGATTCCCAGTCGCGTTTGGTTTCAATAAACTTCCTGGTTTGGGCAAAATGTAAAGCAGAGGTGTCTGTTTCTTTTACATTAACCCGAAGGCTTACAGGTTCAAAAGGCTCGAGCTTTTGCAAGAGAGCATCATAAAGCTTTTGCCCTATCCCTTTGCCACGAAACTCAGGGTGAACAAAAAGGCGAATATAAAATTTGTGCGGATGATACATACCCGCATTTTGCTCATAGCTGGCACTGCCAATAACGCTAGCTTCTTCGCTGGCAATGATTTGCCCAAACTTGTAGGGTTCTTTAAACGAATTTTTATAAAACTCGAGTTCTTCCGGGCTGTGTTTATCTTCAGGAAAGACCAGATTCCAAAGTTTAGACAAACTTGCGAAATCCTGGCTTTCAATCGGGCGAATGATCATTTGAGAGGGTAACTCCTTTGAGAAGTGGCTAGTGGTTAGTGAAAAGTGGAAAGGATATTTAAGTGAGCAGATCTTTCTTTAAGCGAATCCAGGCGGGGTCTTTGACAAAGCCTAGCGCCTCGTTAATGCTTAACATGGGTCGGTTGACCGAGTGGTTGGTGGTGGCAATTTCCTCGGCTTGTTGCTCGAGTGCATACTGAATGCCCAGCAGTTTTAAACTCATAGCAATGCCCTTACGGCGGTAAGTCTCTTTAACAGCGCTTAGTCCTGTCTTAAGTTTGGTGATTTCCTGTGAGCGGTAAAGCTCGCTCATACCCACCAGTTCGTCTTCGTTAAAGGCAAGAAAAACGCTCTCCGGGTTTCTTTCTGGGCGACCCAGATAGCGCTCGAGCCAGACCTCATATGGCCAGATGTTAAGGGGCTCGGCAGTAGGTACAGCAGGTAAGAAATCCTCCGTAATGGTTTTATATAACATGCGGTGAGTGGCATCATTGCTGGGTAAAGCTGCCTGTGTCTTAAAGCTGATGCCAGCAGCCTTTGCTTTTTCAAATGCCCATAGAAAAGGCTCCGTTTGAAATGTGCTGAGGTCAAGCCGAGATACCCAGGCACGCTCGAGTTCTACAAATTTCTGTGCTAAAAAAAAGCTATGAAGCTCTGACCAGTCTTCACGGACTCGAGTCACCAGTGACTCAGCTAATACAAGTTTGTCCACCAAATAGTGATAAAGCTTTTCCCGTAGGGCTTCAGAAACCTTATCTGGATGCAGGTAAAGGTCTATACGTACCCGACTTTCACCGTCATCGGCCTGCATGGCAAAAAGCTTGGCAATCAGTTTGTCAGCGTCTTCCAGCACCTCATTGACATAAATGTCTGATTGGCGGGTCTGGTAAAAATGCCGTATTTCCTCTTCACTCATAGGGGTATCTGGGTGAATGAGGTTATAAAGCTGCGTAAACGGGGCATGATCCTGCTCAGCAAAGGGGCGTAAGCTTAGGGTTTCCCGGCTAGTCATTATCCTCATGCAAAACCTTTTTTAAAATGATCCAGGCAGGCTGACGCTTAAATCCAAGCGCTTCATTAATGGCAAGCATGCCCTTATTTTGCGAATTGTTCCAGGTTTTTACGACTTTGTAGCCCTGATCTCTGACCCACTTGAGGTTCTCGAGCTTGAGCGTTTTGGCAATGCCTTTACGGCGAAATTCTCTTTTTACCGCTGTAAGGCCGTTATACATACAGTCAGGTTCTGCCTGAGTGGGCCAGAGAGAATTAAAGCCAATCACGTCACCCTGATGCATGGCCAGTAAATGGGCTTCCGGCTGGAAATTTGGGTTTTCAAAGAAGTTCTTTGTCCAGGTCTCAAAGCTGGGGCTGGTGTGACTTTCACCTTCTGGGTAAGGTACATCTTTGGACACTTCCATATCAAGGTTATAGAGTTTTTGTTTGTAGTCAGGCTCGAGTCGCATATACTCGTCTAAGCGCATAAAGCTAATGCCTTCCTTGGCTATAGCTTCTTTTAAACCCTCCAGGTGGGCAAAGCTTAAGCTGTTTGGGTCAAGCCGAGATTCAAAGTCTCTGGTATCCTCAGTAAAACCCTGTTTTTGAGCAAAGGCCACGCCAGAGCTCATGTCTTCACGAACTCGAGTCCTGATAACAGTTGGTTTATAGCTTGCTAGCTCAGACATAAGTGCCTTATACAGTCGTGTACCCAAACCTTGTCCCCGATAATCTGGATGAATGTTCACTTCTACAAAAAACTTTTGCGGGTGAAACATCCAGGCCATGTTTTCAAAGAGACCAAAACCAAGGGGCGTGCCGTCTTGCTCGAGCATTAGCCTATGCCAGCGTATTTTGGGGTCACGCCGCTTATCAAAGCCACGTATCTCTTCTTCGGTAATGGGGTACTCAGGGTATGTGACATTGGTTAAGTGAGTGAGGTCAGTATAGTCGTCTTGACTAAAAGGTCTGAGGCTTAAATTCAGGGTTTGCATAGCTACCTCCTTTTAAAAGGCCAGACAAAGATCTTGTCTATAGAGCGCTCACATCAGCGAGCGAAAAGGTAAATTGTCAGGGTTAGTTAGGGTTTGGGTTGTGCAGTTGCCAGACGCTTTCGGCTGAGGTCAGCGGCCCAAAGACAGGAGAAATGGTTAAGATGGTTTTTCATACATTCTCCTTTCAAAAAGGGCAGGGAAGACCTTTGGGTGAGGCCCTAGCCGACAGACGAATAATGGCTTAACGATGAACTGCGTAAATCATGCTAGCTCGGAGTGTAGCACGGCTCACCGTTACTGCCAAGTCCTTGACTTGTCAAAGCTGAAGTTGGATTGTGAAAAGCAAACTTAAGTGGATGGAAATGCTTGCTTTTAATTGTAAAGCAAAAGTAGCCTTTAAGGATTTCTTGATTCTGATTTGTGCAAATAAAAACGCGGAAAGGTATAAACCTAATCCGCGCCTTAAATCGCTAAAAAGCTTCTTACTTGCCTTTAAACTCTGCCGCGCGTTTTTCTAAAAAGGCGGCGGTACCTTCTTTCATATCTTCGGTTGTGGTAACCATGCCAAAGAGATCAGCTTCGACCTCGAGCCCTTGCGGTAGGCTCATATCACTGCCGCGCATGACGGCTTCTTTGGCAAGTCCAAGAGCAACGGGCGCATTTTTCAAAATCTGGGCAGCGAGTTCTTTAGCGGTTGCCAGCGCATCTTCTGAGACACGGTTGACAATGCCAAGCTGCAAAGCTTCGTCAGCAGGAACATGACGACCAGTATAAATAAGATCAAGCGCCCTTCCGGTGCCAATCAGTTTACTAAGACGCTGCGTGCCACCATAGCCAGGTATAAGCCCCAGACTAACTTCGGGCAGGCCAAGTTTTGCTTTGCTGCTGGCAACACGTAAATCACAGGCCAGGGCCAGCTCGAGCCCACCACCCAGCGCAAAGCCATTAATGGCAGCGATGGTAGGAAAGGGCAGGGCAGCAACCGTATTCATGACATCCTGACCTGCCAGTGCAGCTTCACGGCCACTAAAGGCGTCACTCAGTTTTTGCAAATTAGCAATGTCTGCCCCTGCTACAAAAGCACGACCTGCTCCAGTAAGGATAAGCGCATTGACATTGAGATCAGTTTCGGCAAGCTCGAGCGCCAGACTAAGTTCATAAAGCAGTTCATTATTCAGGGCATTCAGGGCGTCAGGTCGGTCAATGGTGATGATGGCTGCCCCGTCTTCAACGCTGTAGTGCAAATACTCGAAATCTTCGGTGTCAAACTCGAGATCGGTTTCGTCGCTCATAAAACTCCTTAGAGAGTGAAAAGTAGAAAGGTTAAAGTTAATCGTATTTGTAAAAGCCAGAGCCAGATTTTCTGCCAAGTTGTCCGGCTCGCACCTTTTGTCTAAGCATGGGCGCAATTCTGAACTTAGAATCTTGAAATTCGTTGTACAAGGATTCGCTCGCTGCCAAACAGACGTCTAAGCCCACAAGATCAGCCAGGGCCAGGGGGCCAATTGGCATGTTTGCCCCAAGTTTCATGGCAGTGTCTATGTCTTCGGCACTGGCTACCCCTTCACTGAGTGCATGAATGGCGTCGTTGATATAAGGTACTAGAAGTCTATTTACGATAAAGCCGGGTTTGTCTTTGCAAACAATGGGTGTTTTACCAATGCCTTCGACAAAGCTCTTTGCCTTTTGCAGCGTTTCCTGAGACGTTTTTAGCCCTTCGACCACTTCTACCAGAGGTAAAACAGGCACCGGATTAAAAAAGTGCATGCCACAGAATTTCTCGGGCCTGGTGGTAAAAGAGGCCAATTCTGTAATGGAAAGGCTCGAGGTATTAGAAGCCAGTAAAGCCTCGGCTTTTGCCAGTTTATCTAGCGCTGCCCAAACATCACGTTTGGCCGCGACATTTTCAAAAATGGCTTCTATGATCACCTCAGAATCTTTAATTTGCTCGAGGTCACCACTTAAGGTAATGCGTGAGAGGGCTTCAGCGCGGTTATCTTCTGTGATTGTTTCTTTTTTGACCAGACGCTCGAGGCTGCTTTTGATGCCTGTCATGCCACGACTGCGGCTGGCCTCGCTGGTATCATGCAGTAAAACGGTATGTCCGGCGAGTGCACAGGTTTGAGCAATACCTGAACCCATGGTTCCCGCACCAATGACTGCTACTTTCATACTGCCTCCTTTAACCTACCTGCTGGACTAGGGGTGCATAATTACCAGTGAAGCATATCAGAGCATAAGAAAGTAGTGACGTTTGTAAGCATTTGGGCCCGTGAAACTGTTAGGAATATAAGGCAAATCAAAGTACGGCTGACCATGCTATATGAGAAACTTTCAATAGTTACTTAAAAAGCTGCATGCTAGCCTAGTTTTGTGCAAGATCTTGATGACTTCTTAACCTACCTCGTTAGCAATATTGATGGTGCACTGGCAGCGGTTATTGGCGATGCCGATGGTCTTTTAATCGAACAACACCCCAAAGATGGCGAAGACCTGAGCGTTCTTACTGCGCAGTGGACCAATGTGATGACAGCACTCGAGGCCGTGGTAGCAAGCCTTAAAGCTGGCGAATTAAAAGAAGTCATGATTACGGCTGACCGGGTTATGGGCTATGCCAGAAACTTGAATGATGAACTTTTTTGCTTTGTCCTTATGAACCCATCTGGCAATATTGGTAAAGCGAGACTTTATAGCGAGCAAATCGCCAAGCGCATGCTCGAGGTATTTGCCTAAGGAGCACGATGAATTTATCTGAACTCTTGGTACAAGTATTAGAAATTAGAGGCGTTACCAGCGCCTCAGTGGTAAGCGAAGAAGGTCTGGTTATTGAAGGGGCCTCGAGAGATGATCGTGATCTGGGCTTTGTAGGAAGTATTATTGCCAGCGGTCTTGCCTCGAGCCGAGTCCTGGCCGATCTTTTAGGCGAAGGCAGTATTTCGCAGACCATGATTGAGTATCAGGAGGGTCCGGTGCTGCTTATGCCCATTCATTCTGGTGAAGAGCAACATGTGATGGTGGTTACCCTTGATTCTCTGTCTACTCTGGGCCGTGCCAGATTTAAATTGCGTAAGCTCCTCCCTGACGTGGCTCAGGCAGTTCACGCTTAAATCTTTTTTGATAATCAAAGCCGCTGCAAAACAGCGGCTTTTTGTTTTTTGCCTCTATTTAATCCAGGGGCTATCACAACGGTTTTGTTATAAAGCCTCGAGCGCTATCTGAGGCAAGATTTCATAAATGGTTTTGGTGTAGCACAGGTTGGTTCCGGGTGTCATTGCGGTAGCAGTTCCACAAGCTACGCCAAGTTGCAGCGCTTCAGCATAAGACTTTCCTTCAGCCAGGGCGACCAGAGATCCAGCGAGTAGAGAATCACCGGAACCCACTGCCGAATCAACTTTTACCTTGGGCGGTGCGGCTTGCCAGGCTTCATTTTCGCTGACCAATAAGGCGCCACGTGCGCCAAGGCTACTAAGGACAATCTGTACCCCTTTTTTAACGATGTCTTTAGAGGCTAAAAGAGCGTCGTCAATGGTGGTGATTGATTTGCCTGTTAAGCGCTCGAGCTCATACTGGTTAGGTTTTATAACGTGCACACCAGCTTCAACCGCATGGTACAGTTCATCGCCGTCGGCATCAACTGCGACACGTATACCATCGGCATTGGCATGGTCGAAGGCTTGCTTATAAAAATCTAAGGGCATACCTTTTAAGATGCTGCCGCTTAGTGTTAAAAAGTCAGGGGCCTTTAGGTGAAAAATACTGTCCATTAACGCCTGAGTTTCCTTGGCTTTGACTTTGGCACCTGGACCTGAAATGCGAATCTGCCTGCCACTGGTATCTTGAATAATGGTATTGGTTCGGGTGCTGTCCTTATGGTGGCAAAACCACGTACGCACCCCTTCTGACTCGAGTAAGTCCTCAATTTCAAGACCAGCCCGCCCACCGATAAAGCCCATGGCAATGGTTGGATGGTTCAACCGGGCCGCTACCCGACTAACATTTATTCCTTTGCCCCCAGCTGCCCTGTAAACCTTGGTGGCTCTGGTCGTGTCATCAAACTTTATCTTTTGGACCTTGTAAGTAATGTCCAGCGCTGGATTAGCCGTAACCGTATGAATCATAGGATAAAGGATAGCAACTGCTTTCCAGCAATAGCTAAGGTGCTTTTCTGACAAGCTTGGCCTGGTCTTTATAATGGAAATTTAAATGGGTGCTCATGAAGAAGAGAACTAAAGTATTAGCCACTTTCCACTAATCACTCTCCACTTTGCCCTTATTCTATGAAGTCTTATCGCCTGCTCGTTATACAAGGCTCATCCAGATGCATGCTAAACTTCTGCCGTGAGTCGAAGTATGGAACTTAGTCGCCCGAGAACCAACTGGGGCAGGGTGCTCCTTGTCATTTTAGGCTTGCTGTTAATAGCCGGACTTCTCTATTTTACGGTGAGTCGCTATTTTGCTGTTAAAGAGGTAAGGCTACCTAATCTCATTGGTTTATCAAGTGAAGAAGCAACGGCTATACTGGCTGATTTAAAGCTCGAGCCCGAATTTTTCTCTGAAGACATCGATAATGCCATTGTCAATGCAGTTTCGTCGCAGAGTCCTCAGGCTGGTACGATTGTGCGCCAGGGTCGCAGTGTTGCTGTGGGTATTAATCGGCCTGAACTCCGTATCACCATGCCCTCTGTGGTAGATATCAGCGTTAGCAATGCGACAGAGATGCTCGGTAATTTGGGGCTTGATCTTGCTGAAATCAGCTATCAGTATAGTGACGCGGCAGTAGGCCGAATAATTGCTCAGGAACCACCTGCGGGTTCGGTTGCCAGTGTTTCGACTCGAGTCTCGCTGGTAGTTAGTCGGGGTCAGGAGGGGTTTCGTACCACCATGCCCAATCTAAAAGGCTTGAGCATTGACGAAGCTAAAAAGCGCCTTCGCGATCTGGGAGTTAGCTCCATTGGTACGACCAGTACAGGGATTAGTTTTGATCGTCCTGGCGTTATCTCTGGACAGGTGCCCGAAGCCGGTGCAACCCTTACCCAGGGTACGCATGTCATTCTCTCTGCACCACTCTCCACACAGGCTATAAGTCAGGTTCCCCAGTTAGCAGGAGTTCCTTTAAGTCAGATTCAGATGCAGCTTAATGCCGCCGGATTAAGCTTGGGGGCTGTGACTTATACCAATGATCCTGCTCAGAGTCCAGGTGTCATAAGTTTTAAACCCTCGGGCTATACTTTGCGAGATACGCCAGTTGAAATTGTGATTAACCGGGAAGGTCTAACGGAGCCTATTACCAATTTGGCAGCCGTACCTGCCCCCGTCGCTACTGTACCAGCTCAGACAACACCCACTCCCGTTACTACGCCGAGTAATCCTGCACCGACTGTGGCCCAACCTAGCCCTAGCAGTCCTTCAAGCAACAGTCAGACTTCTACAAGTCAAACTCCAGAACCTGCTCAAAGCTCGAGTACGCCTGCGACACCGCAAGAGGGTACAAGCTCACTAACAGGTGCTGCCGATGGCTCGAGGCAGGTCCCTATTACCTTTGATCCTACCAATCTTGGAGTTCCTTCGCTGATGGAGCAGAGCTATAAATTTAAGCTCGTTGTTCAAGATGAACGTGGAGAACGCACGGTCGTAGAGCGCACGGTTCAACCCGGAGAATCTGTGACCAGCAATGTAGCTATTTATGGTGATGCGACGGTGCAGACCTATATTAATGGTATTTTATTTCAGGCCTGGAACCCTTAAAGGTGACGAAAGACTAAATTTGGATTAAAATGGCCTATCACTCGCCCAACTGTTTTGTACTTCCACCTTTAGTTGACCCCACAAACGAGTGAAAAAAGACACGATGAAGGCGCATTCTGTCGTGAAAATTAGTGTAAAAACGCTCTATTTGACGCTATGAAGTGTAAATTATCGCAGCATGGGCTCAAATTGAACGTCAGACTTTAAAGAGTGCGTCTGGAGTTTTCCTGGTGAGTAGGAGGAATACGTGGAACCTGATATTGCACCGCTAGCGAAACGCTTAGCGGAAGAGAACAATGTTAATTGGCAGCATCTGCAAGGCAGTGGTGCCAATGGGCGAATTGTTGAACGAGATGTTTTAGAGTATTTGGCCAGAGTTATGTCGGGGGAAGAGGCCTTAAATCCTACACCCGAACCAGTGCCTGACGGTATGGAAGCCTGGCCAGATGAAGATGTCAAAGGTTATTACACAGAGTCTGCTGCTAGCGCAACAATGGTTCAGGATTTTGACGCTGATGATGATCTGCTAGACGTCTCTGATGACATGTATGACCCAAAGAGCTTCAACGAAACAGATTTGGATTTTTCTGCTGAGTTGCCACAAACAAGCAGCGCCCTTGCTCAGGAAGACCTGGATGAAGATGTCTTCCTGTTTGATGATAATGTGCTATCGGGTGATTTTGAAGTCGCTTCAGAGAGCAGCGCGCAGTCAGCCGCCAATGATGATTTTGATGAAGTAGATATGCTCCTGGATGATGATGCTTTTGAGGAACAAAGCAGTAGTTTAGAAGCCGATGCCTTTGGTGGGAGCGATCCCTTTGCTGAGGCCGATACAGGCTTTGCCTTTGATGACTCTTTCGAAGCTGATAGCACGGATGAAGCTCTCTTTGACAGTGATACCTTTTTACTCGAGGACGATGAGTCTGTGGATTTAGCTGAAGATGCCAGCCTAGCAGATAGTCTGCTTAGAGATAATCTCATGGTAGAAGCTGATGATCAGCAAGCAGCCTATGAAGCTGCCGATGAGCTTTTTGATGTTGATTTAGACGAAGAGATGGCGCTTGATGAAAATGCTGCTGCGCTATTTGTTGATGTTGATGAAGAACTCGCCGAACCCCTCGCCGCTGAGGCAGATGAGCTGTTTGGGGAAAGCGATGATTTCGCTCAGGATGCCCTGAGTGATCTTTTGCCTGCTGATGTGCTGGTGGATGATGTTGCGATTACTCAGGAAACAGTCATATTTGACGACTCAGAGGATGAGGACATTGAAGACTGGTCCACAGAAGTTGAAGCTCTGACCTCTGACGCTCTTGAAGCGTCGGGTGACGATGACTTGTTTATGGGCATGGAAGAAACGCCTGCTGAGGCAGGCGATGAGCTTTTTGATTTTTCAGAGTCAGATACAGCAGATGATGAGATCTTTGTAGAGGCTGAAACCGAGCAGAGTAATGAGAGCTTATTTGATTTTAGCAGTTCTGCTCAAGCCCTAGGGCCAGACGAAGAAGAACTTGAAGATTTTGTTGAGGCTGAAGTTAGTAGTGTAGGTCATGACCTTGACTTTGAAGCCAATGCCGAGGAGATTGGTCTGCCTGACCAAAACCTGCAGCTTTTAGCTGAAGAAGAGGATAGTGCAGAAGAACTGAGTTTTGAACAAGAGGATAACGAGGTTCAGCTCGAGTCAGATGAGCCTGAACTGCCAGAAGAGACTATTTTTGAAGAAGATTTACCAGCTATAGCTGCAGTCGCTGCAACTGCTAACGAACCTGAAGTGCTTGAAGAGCCTGTGGTTAGTGAAAGCGTTGAAGAACCAGCAGCTGATATACCTGCGGTTGCCGCAGTAGCGAGCTCGAGTCCTACCTTTATCAATTTTGGTCTACTGCTTAGACGGCAAATTGATGCGAGCCCACTGCAAGAAGCGCGGGGCTTAGCCAGCGAAGAATTAAACAATGAAAATCTGGATATGACGATTTTCATGCTTAGAGCCGCAGCTAAGGCTGCAGGTGACAAGGTAGGGTTTGCTCGAATTCAGGGGGATCAGATAAAGGTAAGCCAGGTTTCGTCCTGCCTTAATGCTTCTCTTCGTGAGACGCTAAAGACATTTGCCGACAGTAAACCTGTGCAAGAGCTAAGCTCACTCGAGCTTGTGGTTGCCAATATGTCAAAACTGGACATTGATGATGCGGTGCTTAATTTGCCTGTTCCCGTTTTAACACTGGGCAGAGAGCATAACGGTCAGATGACCCTGGCACTGTCTGGTCATATGGCTGCCGATAAAGGCTCGAGCCTACTTGCTGACATAGCCGAGCTTCTGGAAAACCCAGTTCGCCTGCTTATCTAACAAACAGATGATTCAGAAAAACCGGCCTTCTTGGTCGGTTTTTTTATGCTTCTGAGGGGATAAGCAGCCATAAGACGAGATAGGGCAGCGCGACAAGCCCCACTGAAAGAACCAGTAAAAAAATAAAAATCAGGCGTATGTATAAAGGATTGGTATTTATATAGCGAGCGACACCACCTGCTATACCAGCAACGAGGCGCTGTTTGGAGCGGCGAAGGGGCTGACCCGTATTGGGTCGCCGAGCACGGCGATGATCGTGATTGAGTACATCGGTCTTTTCTGGTTGGGTCATAAGATTTCCTGTTTCTAGTGCACTGCTTTAGTCACTATTTTATAGTAGTTGAAGGCTTTACGGGAAAAAGGGGTCTATAGCCAAAATCTCGCAATGCCTGGTGAACTCGAGCCTCGAGTTCTCTTACATCGGTTTGCCCAAACTGGTCAGGAATCAGGGCCAGATGGTGCAGGGCTTTGGCATAATTGCGCCTGCCACCTCGGCTGCTTTGCATGACTCGAGCTTTGTGCAAAGCTGCTGCCAGCAAAATCACTCCGCTGTAAAAACTTTTATCCAGCCCTTCGGCCGCTAACCAGAGAGGCTCGAGCACTTCATGACATTCCCAGTAGTCGGCTTTATTGAAAAGTTCAATTGCCTCTTGCCATTCATCCTGCATAATTCAAGTATACGAGTTTTCGTTTCAGGCTGATAATTAGCGCTATAAATCGCAGTTGGCCGGGCTTGCATAAGGTATCTTGATAGGGTGAGTGTTCGTAATAAGCGTCTGGTGGTTGCCGTAACGGGTGGCAGCGGACTTATTTATGCCAAAGATTTACTCGAGAGCTTGCAGGCTCTCGATATAGAAACGCATCTGGTGGTTTCTGCAGGGGCCAAACAGGTCTTTCCTACCGAGCTAAGTGGTGACTTAAAGAGCTTTGAGGCCCTGGCTGATGTCGTTCATAAAGATGCCAATTTGGGTGCCAGCATTGCTTCGGGGTCGTTTCGAGCTTTGGGTATGGTGATTGTGCCCTGCAGTGCTGGAACTCTGGCGAAAGTAGCAATGGGTCTCACTGATAATCTGGTTTCACGCGCTGCCCATGTCACCCTCAAGGAGCGGCGCCCGCTGATTTTACTCCTGCGAGAAGCGCCCTATTCCAGACCTATGCTAAAAAATATGCTCGAGTCCCATGATGCCGGGGCGACTATCTTGCCGCTGTCGCCCGGATTTTATAATCAACCACAAACCATTCAGGAGCTGGTTGCTGGTATTACGTCGCGCACGCTCGATTTACTGGGTATAGATAACAGCCTCGCTCCCCGCTGGAAAGAAAATGACGATGCGTAGTGCGGCACTTATTCCTGCGGCGGGTCAGGGGGAACGCCTTGGCCTTGGCCCTAAAGCGTTTTTGCCCCTTGGACGTCATTCTTTGTTAAAGCATGTCTTGCTGGCTTTTCAGGGCACAGTAGATGAACTTTGGGTGGCGGTTTCAGAAACCATGCTCGCTGAAGTTGAACGGCATCTGGTGGCAGGTGTCAAGGTAATAGTCGGCGCAAACACCCGGCAGGCCACCGTCTATGAACTCTTAAAAGCCTCGAGTGCTCAACTCGTACTCATTCATGACGCTGCCAGACCCTTTTTAAGCAAGTCGCTCATTGCCCAGTGTCTAAGGGCAGTGAGTGAAAAAGAAGCCATAACAGTTGCGAGGGCCGTAGCTGATACTCTTATGACCCGAGCCAGCGGTGACATCATTGACCGCTCTCAACTGCTGGCAGTGCAAACGCCGCAGGGGTTTAAGCGTGAGCTCATTTTAAAAGCCCATGAGCAGGCGCTCGAGCAGGGCATAGAAGCTACCGATGATGCCGCGCTGGTACGACTTTTAGGCAAAACCGTCCATACCGTTGAGGGTAATCCCTGGCTGAACAAAATCACCACCCCTGAAGATTATGCCTTAGCCAAGGCCTTAGAACTGAGCTGGTATGAAGCTTAAAGCCTATGCCAAACTTAATCTTGGTCTTGCGGTTACGGGCAAGCGTTCTGATGGGTTTCATGAACTAGATACACTCTTTGCCCGAATTGCTCTGCACGATGTACTCGAGCTGCAGCCAAAGCCGCAGGGGATTACCGTAAGCATTGAGGGGGCAGACCTGCCAGTTGACCGGGGTAATCTGGTGTACCGAGCAGCAGACCTTTACTTGCAGGAAGCTAAGTGTAAAGAGGGTATTAGTATTCATTTGAGAAAGCAGATTCCCATTGCTGCGGGTTTAGGGGGAGGCTCTTCAGATGCCGCAGCAGTTTTGCGGGGCATGGCTCAGCTCTACCCAGCTGACCTGGATTTACAGTCTCTAGCTGAGCGTTTAGGATCAGATGTGCCCTTTTTTGTCCATGATCATGCCTTAGCTCATGGCTGGGGTAGAGGAGAGCAACTCAAGGCTATACAACCCCTTAAGCGAGAGCTGCTACTTGTCAATCCTGGGATTCATGTTTCTGCCAAAGAAGCTTATGTTGCACTTAAAGCCTTTGCGCAGCCACTTGACTTGCCTCAGATACTCGAGGCTTTAAAAAACCAAACAGAGCCACCTTACTCTAATAGTTTGGCAGCAGGGGTTCTAGGCCTCTATCCTGAAATTGCCAGGGTGCTTGACGTTTTACGGCAAGCTGGCTTGCAAGGAGTCTTGATGTCGGGTTCGGGATCAACCTGTTTTGGGTTTGCCAGAGATGGCGAGGAAGCGAAGGCTAGTGCCCGATTTATTCAACAGGCGCAGCCCCAGTGGTGGGTTCAGGTTAGTCATCTGTATTAATACTGATTCTAAAAACTCCCTTAAAGACACATCTCCTGGTTCCATTCATCTTGCTTTACTTGCATTTCATTTCTTCCATAAGGAGTGAAATGGAATTGGTATTGATATCTTCTAAAAGCTTTGTTAAACATAATCAGCAAGTGCTATGGCAGAGAGCAAGTGGTCGCTGTAAAAGTAGGATTTTGAATGGAGAAATCTCGGTTTGGACGCCTAAACTAGATTATTTCAAAATCGTTGCGTAGTTGGGACTTTATTTTCATGTGGCGGTTTAAGGAGATTAATCTATGGCTAAGTTGAGATGGGTTTTTCTGGGGTTGAGTTTGGTACTTATTTTTGTTGCCTGCCAAAAAACCAGTCCAAAACCTGGAATTACGATTTCCAGCCCGGCTGATGGCTCGAGCATTGAAGCCAATCAAATCGTTAGTTTTGCTGGAACCGTGATTGCCAGTGACGGCAGTAAGCTTGCCGATGAAGAGCAAAGCTGGGAACTCAGGTATTACAGCGCAAAGGCCGAGCCTGAAGTGGTGGAAAAGCTCGAGGTTAGCAGTGGTCAGGGTAGTTTTAACAGCGGTGACTTTGGTGATGATCTGGAAAAAGTAGAACTGTGCTTGAGTGCCAGTGGCTTTGAAACTACATGCATAAACTTGGTACCTAAAAAAGTGACCTACCGCTTTGAAACCAGTCCGTCGGGGTTAAGCCTCGAGTGGAATGGTGAAAGCCGAACCACACCTTTTGAAGTAAAAGTGCTGGTGGGAGCAGAGCGTGAATTGAGTGCGCCGGTCCAGCAAAATGACCTGGAATTTGTCTCCTGGAATGATGCCGGTTTGAGTACCCGCAAACTTACGATTGGTAAAGAAAATAAGACGCTCACTGCCACCTATGAAGAAAGAGCACCGACGGCTAGCTGTGCGGGTCTTGCGCAAGAAGCAGAATCGGGCGTGGTTTTTGGTGATATGAAAGTGTTGACCAGTGTGACAGCCAGTGGCGGTAAGGCAGTAGGCTCTGATGAAAATTCCTCCGTGGATTATAGTGAGAATCCAGATGCCAGGCACCGGGTTGACTACTGTATGAAAGTTGCGACTCCAGGTATTTACCGTATTAAAACCTGGGTGGCGGGCGAGAGTGTCGGTGCAGATTCCTTCCTGGTGCAGCTTAATCAGGGAGATGCCTATACGTACAGCTTTGCAGATATTGTCAGAACCGCAAATCCTTTCCCTAATTTCACCGAGGACTATGTTAAAGGACTAAATGTTGCTGACCCCCTCGAGTTTAGCCTTTCTGCGGGTGAGCAAAGACTAAGTTTTTACCTGCGTGAAGACGGAGCACAGCTGGATAAGTTAGAGCTCGAGCTCGTCAAAGCCACGCCAGACGCAGGCTTCTTAGAAACGATCAGCATTGCTTCAGTAACGACCGATTGGCAACAGGTTAGCCTGACACAAAGCTATGAAAGTCCCATCGTCATCTGCACAGCTCAGCGAGAGAATAATAATTTACCTGCGGTTGTAAGGGTGCAAAAGGCAAGTAAGGCCAGTTTTGAACTTAAATTGCAAAACCCCTCGGGTAATGCGCTGGTCGCTGAAAGCGTGTATTGTCTGGTAGCTGAGCAAGGGGTCTGGCAGTTGCCTGATGGTCGCAAGTTCGAAGCGCAGCTCTATGAAACAGCGCAGGTTGATGGGGCGCTTAGCAACTGGGCTGGGCAAAAATTAGGTTACGAAAATAGCTATGCAAAACCCGTCGTTTTTGGGCAAATTATGTCTGCCAATAATGCTGTCTGGGGAAGCTTCTGGAGTCGGGGTGAATCCAAATCTGATTCCCCTTCTGCCCAGTTTGTTCGTATGGGTCTGCAGATGGGCGAAGATCCTGCGCAGGAGGCCAGCAATCGTCAGGCAGAGCAAATTGCCTATATGGTGTTTGAGGCGGGTGCGGGTACGGTAGCTGGTTCTGCCTACGAAGTAGCACTGGGCGCCAGTGCCATTGCTGGTGTTGATAATGCTGAGCCGGGTGGTAGCTACAACTTTGGCTCGAGCTTTGCTTCTGTGCCCCAGTTTGCTGTTGCCAGTCAAGCGGGCATGAATGGGGGAGATGGCAGCTGGGCTAGTTTGGCAGGTGTCGATGCCTTAAGTCAGGCTGCGATAAAGCTCATTGGTGATGAAGATCAGGTTGCTGATAGCGAGCGCTGGCATCCAGAAGAGCGCGTAAGCTATCTGGTGTTTGAAAAAGGCGTGAGTGTAGCACTTACTCGTCCCTAAGCTTAGAAACTTTAAGGGCACCTGGCAAAGTCCAGGTGCCTTTTTTGTTTGGCTACAGAGACCAGTTGTAAATTGGCGCTTTGGCGAATTGTCTCATTCAGGCTAAACTAGCCAGATGAATCCAAGTCGAGAAGAAGCCTACAATCTGATGACTGAGTGGACCGAGTCTGATAGTTTGCGCAAGCACATGCTGTCAGTAGAAACAGCGGTACGAGCCTATGCGCAAAAATTTGGCGAGGATGAAGAGCGCTGGGCTGTGGCTGCCCTACTGCATGACTTTGACTACGAGAAACATCCTCATATGGGCGGCGAAGACGGACACCCTTTTGTAGGTGTGAATTATTTGCGGGAGCAGGGCTATCCTGAAGATATTTTAGAGGCAATCCTGGGTCATGCAGATTTTAGTGGGGTGCCCAGAGTTACGCCTATGGCAAAAACGCTTTATGCCTGTGATGAAATCACCGGGCTCATTACCGCGGCAGTGCTGGTACGCCCGGACAAAAATATAGCCAATCAAGAGCTTAAAAGCCTCAAGAAAAAGTTTAAAGACAAAGCATTTGCCAGAGGGGTTAATCGAGAAGATGTGCAGCGCGGCGCTGATGAACTGGGTATAGAACTCTGGGAGCATGTAGCGTTTGTCTTAGCGGCTATGCAGGCCAATGCCGAGGCTTTAGGTTTGGACGGTAGTCTGACTTAAGGAGACTCGAGCTTTAAGTAAATACTGCCGGACATAGTTTCCCCAGGTTGAAGTATCTGTACGCCGTGCCCGGCAAAATCTTGATTCATCAGATTAAAGCCGTCCGTAGCGTTGCTGACAGGCTCGAGTGCCAGGGAGCCGTCGGCATGGGTAAAGACAATCAGATGTTTGAACAAGGGGTCGGCAGAAATCTCTAAAGTGGCTACATCTGGCCAGTTCAACTTTAACTCGGACCAGTCGCGGTAAAGGTGGTTTAAGGCGACATCTACCTGCCGGGCCGTTTCAAAAGCATAGGCTCCGTCTGGCTTTGCTACCTTTCCGGTAGGAATGGTTTCGCTATCAACCTCATAGAGTCCTTCGGCTTTAAAACTAAGGTGTGCTTTGACACCTGCCAGGCTCTGATTGAAATAAGGGTGAATGCCAAACCCAGCAGGCATAGCATACTCGCCCGTATTTTCCAGACTCAGCGCTGTACCAAAAAGCTTACCCTCAAGAAAATAGCGAATCGTCATATAAAAAGGAAAAGGAAAATTAAAATCAGGGAAAGCTTTGGTATCAAGGCTAAAAACCAACTCGGTATCGCTGACCTTAAGCGTTTGCCAGGGGCGTGATCTGACATCACCATGTTGAGTATTACCATCAGCGGAGGTAGCACGAAGCTGATAAGTTTCTCCTAAAAAGTCAAATCGGGCGCGTTTAATTCGGTTAGAGAAAGGCGCCAGCGTAAAGCTGGAAAAGTTGGAGGGATTGCCGGACTCGAGCGCTGTGTCAGGAGCTTCTCGCATAAGGGCTTGCCAGCTTCCATGAAGGTTGGCATAAAGCCCTGCTATGCTGGCCCCTACGTCAGGGGCAACCAGCAGCTTCCAGGTGTCATTGCTTAAGGTGATCATGCCTTAGCATAAACCACGCTTTGCCTTCTTATACCATCAAAATTTCATTCGCGTCCAAAGCGTAAACTTACGGCGTCCAGGCTGGCAACCGAGCCAACCAGCGTGACTCTATCGCCCAGCTCGAGCTTGGTATAGCCGTGAGTAATCAGTACCTTTTGCCCCTTACGCCTGATTGACAAAATGAGCGTATCCAGCGGCAGGCGCAGATCGCGCAGGGCAGTGCCGTGCAGCAAGGGGTCGCGTATTTCTATCTCGACGATATCCTGGTTTTCGGTCATACCCAAAAGGAGCGAGGTTGTAGAAGGCGAACGCACGAACTCCTCGAGTAACTGCACCGTTGCCATACTTGGATCAACAATTTGGACACCCAGGTCATGAAAGCGCTCAAAGTAGCTGCGGTCATTGAGTCTGACCACCACGGTGGGTGTTCCAAAGTTTTCATAAACCAGTCTGCAAATCTGATAGTTGCGTTCGTCATCAGGCTCCATACAGACAATGGCATCGGCACTACGGATATCTAATTGACTTAGACTTTCTCGGTTCAGGTTTACGAGATAACTCAGGTCGAGGTTTTCGGTTTCACCCAGGTCAACCTGTTTTTCCTCCAGGGCAATAAGCTTGACCTGCCACTGCCGCGCTTGAAGCTGCCGCGCTAAGAAAATGGACTGGCGCTCGAGGCCAAAGATAAAGGCGTCTCTTATGCCATCAAAAGCAGGTGCTGGCGCTTTCGGATGCGCCTCGCCCACCAGATTGATAGACCATTTAAAAAAGATTGGGCCAATGATTTCATTGAGCACGATCACTGAAATGATGAGGGTGGCAAAAGCCGCGCCCCATTCTGGAAAGGCAACCGAAGCTTCGGTTGCGAGACCCAGCCCGACACCAGCCTGGGTGACAAAACTCATCCAGCGGAGCCAGTTGTGTCTCATGGGTTCGCCAGCAATGACGCCGCCCCCAAAAGAACCTATAAAAATACCCAGCAGGCGAGTAAAAAAAAGTGCCAGAGCAATCGGCCAGGTTCTGGCCAAAACATCAAGCTCGAGGGAAGCGCCTGTAAGGGTAAAAAAAGCAATATAGACGGGTAAACCTGAGTCGTGCAGTATCTGGGTAAAGTCCATACGGTAGCGACTTCGGTTCGTAACCCAGAAACCCGCAACCATGCATATGAGCAGGGGCTCGAGTCGTAAATCCAGGTGAAAAGCATGCAAACTCACCTCGTGCAGGTACTCAACCAGTATAAAGACCAGATAGCCTGAAAAAAGAATCAGCAAAATTTTAATGAGGTTACGCCCATGAGATGACATGATGAAAATCAGGATTTTTGCAAGCACATAGCCCAGGCCAAAAGACAGCGCTAGCTGCAAAACAAGCAGCAAGATGAAGCTGAAATTAAGCCCTAAACCCGTTATGAGCGCCGAAGCCAGCGGTAAATTGATGGCAAAAAGGCTGATCACTACAATGTCCATAATGACCGTGACGCCAAGTGCGGTCATGGTAAAAGGCCCTTTGGCGCGCACTTCATTAATAATGGCAATGGCAGCTGAAGGTGAGCGGGCGACCAGAATGGTTCCTACTAACAGGGCAACTGCCAGACTCGAGCGAAACTCCATCCCCTGCATAAAGGCCACGTTTTGACTTAAGAGCAGCATGCTAAAGGTACCCAAAGTAAGCGTCGATACGACCAGGCCAAACGTTACCCAGGCAATGGTTTTTAGCCGTTCCTGAAATTCTTTTAAAAAGAGTTCACTTCCTGCGGTAAAGGCAATAAAGGCCAGCGCAATATCATCGACAAACCGTAAGCCTTCCAGTGCTTCGTGGCTAATAAGCCCGAGACTATAGGGTCCAGCCAGAATGCCAGTCAGGAGAAAACCACTGATTAACGGTAAACGAATACGCGTAAAAAGTTTGCCCACCTGACCTGCTGCCAATGCAATAAGCGCAAAGCTTAAAATAATGACAATAAGCTCAGGCATGAGCCTGTTTTTGTTTCAGATCTTTAGTGCCTTTACGACCAGGACGCATAGGGAAGTTTAGCTTACTTTCTGATTTACACTAAACGCTTTGTAGCTGCCATTATTAAGCAGTTCCCTTAGGGTTTGTACGGTCTGATCCAGTTCAGTCTCAGTATTGTAAAGCGCGACAGGAGCAAGGCGCAGCAGATTGGGTTCACGGTAATCAGGAATGATGTGTTTGCTGCGCAGGGCTAAACTCAGAAGTTTCGCTTCCGGGTGTTCTAAAACCACATGACCGCCTCGCTGAGCCCGACCCCTTGGACTTCTAACAGGCATGTCAGGCAAGATGGTATCAGCCAGCCCGATGAGATAGTCGGTTAATTTGAGGGAGCGTTCACGAATAGCCTCAATTGTAAGCTCTTCAAAAATCGCCAGAGAGCCCTCGAGCCCCGCTAAAGCCAAGATGCTGGGAGTACTTATCTGATGAGCGCCAGCATGGTTTGCGGGTCTAAACTCAGCTGCCATTTCAAACTGACTTGCTTTATCATTGCCCCACCAGCCCGGTAAGCCAGGTTTCAAGTGATGGTGACGCTCATGAATAAAGAGCCCGCCGGGTGCGCCTGGGCCAGCATTTAAGTATTTGTAAGTGCACCAAACTGCAAAATCGATAGCTTCCTGGTGAAACTGATGAGGAAGTGCGCCAATTGAGTGTGCAGCGTCCCAACCCATGATGATGCTCTTGGATTGCCCCAGTTGAGTTATCGCTGCCCAGTCAAGCACCTGCCCACTTCGGTAAAGTACTGTTGGCAAAACAGCTACCGCGATATCTTCGGTGAGGGCCGCCTCTATGTCATGGGGCTCGAGTGTGTGACCGTCTTGTGAAGGTATAAGGTTTAACTTTCCCCCATAGCGATCAGCCCATGCTCTAAGGGCATAGAGATCACTGGGAAAGTCAAGAGAAGTGGCGAGTAGGTTTTTCCGTTTTTCTGTGGGTTTATAAAAGGTGGCGAGCAGCGCATGCAAATTGCTGGTGATGCTTCCTGTGGTAATCACTTCATTGGGCTTAGCACCAATTAATTTGGCGAGGGCAGGATTGAGTCTCTCGGCTAACTCAAACCACTCATCCCAGGCAGCAACCCCTTTATATTGCCACTGCTTTAAACGTCTTTCTATCGCGGACTGAGCGGCATAAGACAGGGGGCCCAAAGAGTTGCCATCCAGATAAATGCCTCTTGGCAGCATAAAAGCATCACGTTTCACAAAGGTACTTTAACTGATATTGGTTTATGCGTGTGCTATCAACAGAATAAGAGAAAAGACATTAGTGTGAAAAATCTTACAGAGATTAATTAAGCCTAATTAATGGAAGCCTACAGACTGCGGACGTTAAAATTGCTCTTGTAGGTATATGAAGCAAGATGCGAATTTCCTTATCCAGCTTTTAGTAAGCTCGTGGTATAACTCGCTTTGCTTATGCGTTACGAACAGGAGATTGCTAAATGGTGGGCAATCAAAATCATCTTGATCGTAGGAGGAAATACATGAGACAAACTAAATTGTTTGCGGTATTTTTGGGTTTACTGCTGTTTGTAGCAGCCTGTACAACCCCAACGGAAAATACTGCGCCAGTTGCCAAATCGCAAACGGTAAATACTGAAATTGGTAAAGCCGTGACGATTACTTTAGGTGCTACAGATGCTGAAAGTAATCCGTTAACGTTTAAAGTTACCGTTAAACCTAGTAATGGTACGGTGAGTGATGTCCAGGGAAACAAAGTTAGCTATACTCCTAAAGCTGGGTTTACTGGTGCTGACTCATTTAAGTTTATTGCCAATGACGGCACTGTTGACTCGAGCCCTGCAACTGTGACTATAAATGTAAATGCCGCAGGAAATAATCCGCCTGCAGCAAAAGACGCTACGGTCAGTGTAGCTCCCGGACAATCTGTTTCAGTAACCCTTGAAGGAACGGATGCTGATGGTGATGCGCTTACCTATACCCTGGGTACTGCAAGCGCTGGCACCGTAAAAGCTGCGGCTGATTTTGCTACCAGTCATGTAGTAACCTATACCGCTGCCGCCGATGCCAAATCTGGTTCCAAAGCAACCTTCACCTTTACGGTTGCTGATGGTAAGGGTGGTTCTGATGAAGGCACGATTACGGTTAATATTGTTGCTTCTTCCGGTTCTGTTACTGATGATAGCTACTCCACTATTGTAAACACTTTGCTTGAAGCAGGTGGCATAGCCAATGAAGGAAATGCTGCTGTTACAGATAAGACAAATATTACAGCTAATGATGCAGTTAAAACAGTTACAGCAGTAGGCAACAAAGCAACTGAAAAAGGTGGCACAGTTAGGATTAATGCTAATGGTACGTTTAGATATACACCCGCCAAAGACTTTGTCGGTTTAGACACCTTTACTTATAGTGCTTCGACTGGCGATACTGCTACCGTTACTGTACAAGTCGTCGAAGCTAACCCTGCTGTTGACGGAAATCAAGTTGTTGTTTATGTAAAACAAGGTGCAACAGGTGGAGATGGCACAGCCTCTAAGCCCCTTGGCTCTCTGCTTGCTGCTATGGCCGCCTCAAAAGAAGGGGATACCATAGTTCTCTATGCAGGTACTTATGTGCCTGCTGATAATGGCAAATTTGCTATTCAGCTAAAAAGCAATCAAAAGCTCTTAGGTCAAGAAGTTGATGTGAATCTTCTGGGTCAAGTTGTTTTGAAGGCAAGCACTACTGTTAAGACAATCCTTAGCCGACCAGAAAATGTTTCAATTTCTTTGACGGATGTTGATGATTCAAATAAGAAAGATATTAAGGTCAATTTTCAAGCCAACAATGTAACAATTTCAGGTTTGACGATTAATCGTGCGGATGCAACCGGTACAAAAACTGCAGATACTAGTAAAGGTTCAGGTGCGACCGCAATAATCACCAGTGATCAAATGACAGGCACTTTGACAATTACAGATGTCAATATTCTGTATCCAGGCGGTTATGGTTTATTAGTGCAAGAAACTGACAGATGTCCACATGTAAATTGTGATCCTGACTATGAAAATCTTGGACCTGTAGGAACCGCTACAGCTAACTATAATCTGGTCATGAAACGTGTCCAGGCTACAGGTGCTGGTAATTCATCTTTTGCAATTAATGACCCTATTTCAGTAGATATTGATGCCTCTAGTGTTGTTGGCGTAGGTGCTAAAGAAGTAGGTTTTAGAGTTGAATCAGAGCACGTAAGTAAAGTAAAAATTACAAATTCTACAGTTACTTCAAATGCGATAAACTCAACTGCATTTGAGTTCTTTAGTAATAATAATTTTGGGCGCACCGCTGAGAAGGCTGTGATGACAGTAGAGTTGGCCGATAACCTTGCTAAATTTGTTCTAAATGCTACCAATGATGTTCTTATGGGAGATCCTCCCGTTGCTGGTGCTGATGGTCGTGTTGATGGAAGTATTGGTTTTAGAGGTAGAGTTCTTGATAACTGGGACGATCAACTCAAAGTTATATCCGTTTCTCCAGGTAGCTCCCAGGTTGTAATTACAGGAACAAGTAGTTCTGAAGCTGCTGACTCACCAAGAGCGTGCGAGAATCGGGAACCACCTTATGATGCAGCAATTCCTACCCCTGTTACTTGTGGTGCCGAATTTCTTGTTTCCCAACCTTAAGCTAATTAATTAAACAAAGAGGACGGCTCGAGCCGTCCTCTTTTATTATCTCTACCGGCTACACGGGCAAACTCGGATAGTACAACCCTGCCATATGCTGCAAAACCCGCACCACCTGGTAGCTGTAACCTGCCTCGTTGTCATACCAGACGTAGAGAGTACAGCGCTTTTCCTGGCTAATTGTTGCATTTGCATCAATGATTCCAGTACGTGAGGAACCGACAAGATCACTCGAGACAATCTCGGTTGAGGTGGTAAAGTCAATTTGATCTCTTAAGGGAGACTCGAGGGAAATCTGCCTTAAAAACTGATTGACAGTTTCTTTGCTGATCTCTTCCGCTAAATTTAGAGTAAGAATAGCAAGGGAGACATTTGGGGTGGGTACGCGGATGGCATTGCCTGTGAGTAGACCAGCAAGTTCGGGTAGTGCTTTGGCTACAGCCTTAGCTGCACCTGTTTCTGTTATCACCATATTGAGCGGAGCACTTCTGCCTCGGCGGTCATTCTTATGGTAGTTATCAATCAAATTTTGATCGTTGGTATAGGAATGAATGGTTTCTATATGACCACTTTCAATTCGGTACTTTTCGTGCATGACTTTAAGCACCGGAGTAATGGCATTGGTTGTGCAACTTGCCGCCGAAATCAGGGCATCATCCGGTGAAATCATCTCATGGTTAACACCGTAGACAATATTTTTTAGAGTAGCTTTGCCAGGAGCTGTCAGGATGACTTTGCTAACCCCTTTAGATTGCAGGTGAAGACTCAGACCTGTCTCGTCCCGCCATTTGCCTGTATTGTCTATCACGATAGCGTTATTAATGGCATAGTGTGTGTAATCAATGGTGTCCGGGCTCGAGGCATAAATGAGCTTAATCACGTTGCCATTAGCGATGATTGCATTTTCAGCCTCATCTATTTGAATGGTGCCATTAAACATGCCATGCACCGAGTCGCGGCGCAGCAGACTAGCGCGTTTTTGTAGATCATTTTGAGCCCCCGGTCTGACCACAATGCCGCGAAGTCTAAGTTTTTCGCCTCCACCTGTGCGGTCGATCAGAATACGGGTAAGAAGCCTGCCAATGCGACCAAAACCATAAAGCACTACATCTTGTGGTTCTGCCAGCAGATTGCTTTTGCTGGTCAAGATGCTGGCAAGCTGTTCTTTAAGAAAGCTGTCTAGTGGAAGGCCAGACTGGCTCAGGTAGCGAGTTGTTAATTTGCCCAGATCGACTCGAGCCGGGGCCAGCTCGAGTTTACTTAGTGCCTCGAGAACAGGGTAGCTTTGACCGGGCAAAAGCTCCTCATCGGTAATTTGCCGGGCATAGCGGTGCGCTTTTAAGATGCCTATAGCAGACTCACGCACGATTTTTCTACCATAAATGTTTAGCACAATGCCCTGTTCGCGGTAGAGTTTGCCAATCAGAGGAATCATAGCCTCAGCAAGCGTTTCTTTTCTTTTCCAGTCACTTAAATGCTCATTAGACATAAATCAATAAACGTCCTTCTTTTTGGCAATAAAAACGGTATACCCAGTTTAGTACACAGCTTTTTGCCCAGAAGCCAGTTCTTTCTCATCTGGACGAACAGCAGGTATTATCTGGACGAATAGCAGGTATTATCTGGTCGGCTATACGGTTGGTTTGACAAAGATCTCGCCAGACGACCTTGTTTCGTTTAAGCTTGTCGCTTTCTACGAATAGCTATAGTGTGATTATTCTTGGCAAGACTAAAATCTCAACCAAAAGCTGGAGACCTTATTCAACTAAAGTTGGAAGATTTTTCGCCCAATTTTCTCTAGACTTGAAACATGACAAAAACATTGACAAGATCTGAATCCAATAGAGTTATAGGCGGCGTTTGTGCTGGATTAGGGCACTATTTTGGGGTTGACCCCACGCTGGTTAGAGTTATCTTCTTAATTGCCTTTTTTGGTTTTGGCGTTGGTCCCTTGGTTTACTTTATTCTCTGGTTACTAATGCCCAAGGGGTATTGAAGCTCAAAATTACAGGAACTAGGGACTTCTTAAGGTCCCTAGTTTTCTTTCATGAAGTAATAAATAACGGCTGCCGCATAAAGTTGTGCGCTTGATAAAAGTTCATCTAGCCTTACAAATTCATCTTTCTGATGAGGGATCGTTCTATCACCAGGGCCAACCGTGACGATGGGGATATTGGCCCAGGCACGTAAAAAGGTGCCATCGGTTGCCCCGGGAACGCCACCGTATTTGGGAGGTTGGTTAAGCACCATAGGATAGGCCATTTCCAAGGCTTGTACCAGAGGGTCATCTTTTGGTGTTTCTGTCCAGGGGCGAGACTCAAACAGCTCTAGCTTTATGCTAAGCCGAGGGCTGTCTGCCTCAATAGCTCTGGCAAAGCTCTGAAGGGTTTGCTCTAAGACATCGTGATCTTGTCCGGGTACCGTACGAATATCCAGGGCTAAATAGGCTTCGGCTGGCATGACATTTAGCTGGGCTTCGCCTCTGGCAGGTGCCTGCACAATGGTTGGAGTAAGCCAGGGCAGACCCAGATAAGGGTGTTCACCAAGACGCGCTTGTTCGCTTTGCTCGAGCCCCTTTACTTTTTCAATAAAACGACTAAGCGCTGCAATCGGGTTGACGCCAGCGTAGGGCATGGCTCCGTGAGACATGACGCCCGTCAACTGAACTGAGACGCGCATAGCTCCTTTTTGAAACAAGCAAAGTTCATTTTCTTCAGGTTCACAGATGATGGCGCCGTCTACCTCATCTGCCCAACCCTGCCTGATGTACTCTTTTATGCCCAGCATAAGGCCCTCTTCGTCAACCACAATGCCCATACGAATGCGCCCGGCTAAGTCTGGAACCACCTGCTGTACAGCTTTTAGCGCCGCCAGTGCAGCAGCAATGCCCCCTTTCATATCGGCACTGCCCCGACCATAAAGCCTGTCCTCAACAATCTGGGCAGCAAAAGGGTCATAAGTCCAGGTTTTAGGGTCTCCTTCGGTTACGACATCGGTATGGCCCTCAAACATAAGGGTTTTGTGATTGCCAGCTTCAAAGCTTGTGCCTGACCAGTCTGCAATAACATTAGGACGGCCAGGGCTGACTTCTTGCAAGGTGGGCTCGAGCCCCAGTTTTTCAAGCTCTCCCGCAATAAACTGTGCAGCCTCGAGTTCGGTATTTCCCTTGTCCGGTTCAAAAACACTTCGCACCCGTATAAAGCGCTGGGCTAAATCTATCAGATAGCTTTTATCGACCGCTTCAGCAGCCTTTTTAGCTAGATCATTCATTAACATAATTAGAATTCCTTAGAGCATAAAGACAAAGCAGAGGTTTAGGTTTATAGCGGAGGGGTAAATCTGCCATCCACCGCAGTCCAGCCGCCATCCACCAGTTGAAGAGTGCCAGTCACATAAGAGCTTGCGCCACTTGCCAGATAAATGACAGCGCCCACCATTTCACTGGGTTTGGCCCAGCGCCCTAGCGCCCCTTTTTGAGCATAGGCATTGTACCAGTCAGGCTGAGATTTTATTTGTTCGGTTAGCGGGGTTTCGACCACACCAGGAGCGATGGCATTGACCCTTACGCCTTTCGTGCCGAGTTCAGCGGCTAGAGCCCGTACCATTTGCAGGGTTCCTGCTTTGGTGGCAGCATAAACACTCTGACCGGGTTCAACTACCTGCGAGCGAATCGAGGAAAAAAGAATAATACTGCCGCTACCTGCCGCTGACATTTTTTTACCAGCCGCCTGCATGGCAAAAAAGGAACCTTTGAGGTTTAGATTTACTACTTTGTCAAATTCGGCTTCGGTATAGTCAAGCAGGGGTTTACGCACATTGACAGAGGGTGTGCAGACCAGGATATCTAACGCGGGTAAGCCGTTTACGAGTTCATTAACGCTTGCCTGTTTGGTCAAATCAACCGTGTGAGCGCTTGCCTGACCCCCTTGCTCCTTTATGCTTGTAACAAGTTGGGCAAGGGCAGTGTCGTTGATATCGGCACAGGCAAGCGTCGCACCAAAAGCAGCCAAACCCAGAGCCGCTGCCTCACCAATACCTGAAGCTGCGCCAATAACCAGAGCCGTTTTTCCTGAAAGATCAAAGAGGTGACGATACGCAGATAAGTCCATGAGGTATTCTTACTCATTTTGGGCTGTATTAAAAGCCATCTGGACGGAGACTCTTTTGTGTTTTACTCCTCCTCTTCGACTTCTACGACTTCACCAAGTTGCTCGAGTGCCCCTTTATAGAGCTGTAAACCTAAGCTGAGTACCTGATTTATGGCCTCTTCGCCCTCGAGTTTGACATTTACTCTGCTATTTGCTGTTTGCAGGCTGGCTGCCAGGACTTCTGGAAAAATGGGCCAGGGACCATCAAAAGGTTCATTACTAGGAATCATATTAGGGCTACGGTTGCTCTGGCCTAGCTTTTCGCGGTTTAGCCACTCGAGGGCAGCTTCAGCGGCAATGCGCTCAGCACGTTTTTTGGTATTGCCTTCACCACTGCCCAGCAGATGATCTCCCAAATAGACCTCACATAAAAAATGAGGTTCATGTTTTGGACCTTTGACCTGTACCCGAAATTCAGGCGTACCCAGTCCCTCTTTTTGACATTTGGCGATAACTTCGCCTTTCGGATTAACCATGTTCCTAGTCTAACTGGAAAGACGCCCAGGAAAAGTAAAAAATAGAGTGCTGATAGCCTCCTGGCAGTTAGCCCGATAGGTTTTTACTTGAAAATGCTGTTTTTACGGCATTTCTTTAGACGCTTTGCTACAACTACCTGCTAGTATCTTCTATCCAAACTAGAGGTTAGCGTCTCTTCTTTTAGCTTAAGGCACCTAAGTTACTCCATGGTGAATATGCAGGATGCTTAGTTCGTTTGTCCGTACTCGTTCAACAGTCTTGAACCGATGGTA
>JAGQHN010000041.1:0-19972 GCA_020431825.1 Trueperaceae bacterium
ATCTGCTTACATCTTTTCTTAGTTCGCTACAACCTTGACATCAAAGCTAAGCTAGCTGTCTGAGATGGTCCACTACCAGTTTTACAAATACTGGCACAACTTTCCACAACTCTTTTCATTGCTAATTTGTGGAAACAAGCAAACTGTGTCCAGACCATCAAACCTTGCCACTCATTCTCTTTAGAAATGGCTTCTTCAACCTGATGCCATGCTTTACTCAAAGCTGGAAAGTAATGACCTTCAGCACCATGACTTGATACACCATTGTCGTCAATGCGTATTTTATCTGGCCATAAGCCAATTACAGATTCATAGAGTTCCGTAAACTTCATATAGGCATATCACTAGGGTTAAAACGCATTATGCCCGGTAATCGTCCGTCCTAAGATCAGAGTATGAACCGTATCTGTACCTTCATAGGTAGCGACCGTTTCCAGGTTGAGCATATGCCTTATGGCACCGTACTCGGTAGTTATGCCGTTACCACCTAAAAGGTCTCTGGCAGCCCTGGCAGCACCAAGGGCAGCTCTGACATTATCGCGTTTCGCCAGGGAAACTCGAGGCGGCGTGTCTTTGCCCTGTTCTTTGAGTTTTGCCAACTGAAAAGCAAGCAAGCTACCCTTAGTTAGATCAGCAAGCATATCTGCCAGACGCATTTGAATCATCTGTTTGCTGGCAAGGGGTACACCAAATACAGGGCGGTCTTCAGCGTAGATGGCAGCTTCCTCTAAGCAGTAAAACCCTGCGCCCAGTACACCCCAGGCAATGCCGTAACGCGCCTGATTGAGACAGGACAGGGCGCCTTTTAAGCCCACCACATTTAACTTTTCTGCTTCAGTTACCGTTACTTCATCCAGATAAAGCTCTGAGGTTACGGAGGCGCGCATGCTGGCTTTGGTTTTTATATCTACCGCTTTAAACCCTGGTGTAGAGGTATCTATAACAAAACCATGCACCTTACCGTCATCTTCACTTTTTGCCCAGACAACGGCGACTTGTGCCCTCGAGCCACTGGTAATCCAGCGTTTTACACCATTTATAACGTAACTGTTACCGACTTTTTTGACTCGAGTTTGCATACTGCCAGGGTCACTGCCGGCATCTGGTTCGGTCAAACCAAAGCAGCCCACAACCTCGCCAGTTGCCAGGCGCGGCAACCACTTTTGCCGCAATTCTTCAGAGCCGTAGCTGTAGATGGGATACATGACCAGACTGGACTGTACACTCACAAAACTGCGCATGCCTGAGTCACCATATTCGACTTCACGGTTAATCAGACCATAGGCCGTGTAGCTCGCGCCCAAGCCACCATATTCTTCGGGCAGGGTAACGCCCAAAACGCCAAGCTCCCCAAATTTCCTTGGGAGTTCAGGGGGAAAATAACCTTCTTGCCACCAGTCGCCAATATCTGGCAAAATTTCACCTTTGACAAATTCTCTTACGCTATCGCGGATCAGTTTTTCCTCGGGGGTATAGAGGGGCTCGAGGTCATAGAAATCATTAAGTTGCGCCTTACTCAGACCGAGTTTATCTGCAACAGATGTCATACTTACTCCTTATCTTGCACCAGCAAATGAACTAACAAAAACAGCCTCATTGCGTCAAACCTATCTATTATGGCTCAAATAGTACCCCTGCAAACAGGGTCAAGTTATGCCAAAGAACACAGTTAGAGCTGTACAGTCTCAGTTGGAGGCTCAGCGGGCCCCTTCATCTTTTCGGTCATTACAGCAGTCAAAACTGCCCCCATGAGAAATAACAGAAGGCTAAGGTAGAGCCACAATAAAATAACGAGCAGGCTGGTCACAAAGCCGTAAATGACAGAGAAGCGTTCAAGGTTAAAATAGTGACCAAAGAGAACCTGAACTACCCGAATACTGACAACGCTGAAACTGGCTCCGACAATCGCTGCCACCCAGCGACTCGAGTGTTTAGGCAAATAGTGAAAGCAAAAGCTAAAGGCAGTAATGGCAATGGCAAATCTGAGCAACTCAGAAATCAACCCCTGACCAAAACTAAAGGTCGTCGCCGAGATGCTAAAGCCCAGGCTATCAAGTACTAATTGACTCAGCACCAAAAGGCGATTAATTAGAGATGTTACAAACAAAATCACCACTTCTGAAACGATCACTACGGCAACTGCTACCAGCAAAAGAATAGAAACCAGACGTTTACGCCAGTAGTTTCTGGCAACTTCTACATCAAAGATAAGCTCGAGCGCTAACTGTAAAACGGTAAAGAAGTTAGTACTGGCCCATAGCAGAGTCACAAAGGAAATAATGTTTCGAAAAAAGGCCCCATCACTAAGTTGGGTCAAAATGCTCTCAAAGCTCTGACTGACCAGCGACACCACATCAACTTCAAAAGGTAGGGCTTGCTCGAGTAAAACGACAAACGCCTGCTGATACTGGCTTGACAAATCAGGCCTCGAGCGCAAAAAGACCCCTAAAAAACCTGCCAGGATAAGGGTTAATGGCCCCAGCGAAAACGCCGCATAATAAGCCAAACCGGCAGCAAGCAAATTGAGCCTCGAGGCGTGAAACCGCTCAAAGTAATAGAGGACAAACTGCACCCAGCTATGTGCCTTGATTTGTTTAATAAACTGGCGCACCTTGGTCTTAGTTTAAAAAGATAATCAGAACAAGTACAGCGCTAATCATCCTTTTGCTGGTTTTTTCGTCTGTTCTCGCCTTTCGCGCATGCGGTCAATATAAATAACCACTAGCGTCGCTGCTACAGCTGCAAGTAGATGAATACTAATCCAGCTCTCCGCCGGTTCCCAGGGTAATTGAATGGCAAAGAGTTCCTTTTTTGAAAGGAACTGACCGAGCCACTGAGGGGTTATGTAGAGCAAAGGAGAAACCAGCAGAGCAGGATAACGCCAGGCATACTCGAGCCCTAAAACGGCAAGAAGTAAAGATGCTAACAAAATGGGTAGCAAAATAAGCCAGCTTAAGTCTCCACCAACTAGACCCGCCAGCGGACTAATAATAGCCGTCAGGTAGGCCAAGGGTGTACCCGCCACACTAAAGGCCAGATAAGTCGCAAACAGCAGGCCCAAACTACGGTAAAGCAGAGGGATAGGCGCAAGTACGCAAACTACCGCAGCTAAGAAAACAAAAGTTCCAATAATAAAGTTTTGGGGCGTTGGCAGGGTACGAATCATAGAAATGGGCTTCTCTCTCAGAGAGGATACACTCATAGGGGCACTATACCAAGTAATGCTAAAGCTTGAAATGAACCACAAAAAGCCTTAGATCTTGGGAAAAAGGGTCGGCAAATGCCTGCTCTGACCTCAGCTGACCCAGAGAAAAGTTTTATCAAGCGACATCTTTCATGGCGCCCAGTCGCTCTGCAATCGCCGGAACCAGTCTGAGATAGTGACCTGTAGATGAACTTGGATGCGCAGCTACGGTCTCAGGGCTTCCTTCGGCTACGATGGTTCCGCCACGAACGCCCCCATCTGGCCCAAGATCAATGATCCAGTCAGCCGTTTTAATCACATCGATATTGTGCTCGATAACCACAAGGGTATTGCCCCCTTCAACCAGCCGATGCAGGACATCAAGCAGTTTGCGGGTATCATCAAAGTGTAAGCCTGTGGTTGGTTCATCTAAGATATAAAGGGTTTTGCCTGTAGAGCGCTTTCCAAGCTCAGAAGCAAGTTTGATGCGCTGCGCTTCGCCACCTGAAAGGGTTGGGCTGGGCTGACCAATTTTTATATAGCCGAGACCGACGTCTTTCATAAGTTGCAGTTTACGAGCAATATTCGGGATGTTTTCAAAGAACTCGAGCCCTTCATCGGTCGTCATATCCAGCACATCTGCAATCGATTTGCCTTTAATTTTGACCTCGAGGGTCTCTTTGTTATAGCGCTTGCCTTTACAAACTTCACAGGGCACATAAATATCTGGCAAAAAGTACATTTCAACTTTTACAGTCCCATCACCCTTACAGGCTTCACAGCGGCCGCCTTTAACATTAAAACTAAACCGACCCGCTTTGTAACCACGTTTGCGTGATTCAGGTGCCCGGGTAAAGAGATCTCTGATTTCGGTAAAAATACCCGTGTAAGTTGCCGGATTGCTGCGCGGCGTACGCCCAATGGGGCTTTGATCAATCTCAATGACCTTATCAATATTTTCCGTACCATCGATGCGTTTATGGGCACCAGGAATTTCCTTGGCACGGTAGAGCTGTTTTGCCAGACTGGCATGCAAAATGCGGTGAACCAGCGTTGACTTTCCTGAACCTGATGCGCCAGTAATACAAGTCAAGGTGCCCAGAGGTATGTCAACTGTTACGTCTTTTAGATTGTGTTCGGTAGCACCCACTATCCGCAGACGCTTGCCATTACCCTCACGGCGACCTTTAGGTACATCAATCGATTTGTCTCCACGCAAATAAGCAGCTGTCAGCGAATTTGAATCTTTAAGCAGTTCAGTCGGCGTAGCCGCTGCAACGATTTCGCCCCCATGAATACCTGCACCGGGACCAAGATCAACAATATAATCTGCGGCCCGCATGGTTTCTTCATCGTGCTCAACGACTATGAGCGTATTTCCAAGATCACGCAAATGCAACAGCGTTTTAAGAAGTCGCTCGTTATCTCTGGGGTGTAGCCCAATCGAAGGCTCATCTAAAACATAAAGTACGCCCGTCAGACCAGAACCAACTTGCGTTGCCAGACGGATGCGCTGGGCTTCACCGCCCGAGAGCGTATTGGCACTGCGGTCAAGGGTCAGATAATCAAGGCCGACATTTTCCAAAAAACCCAAACGGTTATTAACTTCGCGCATAATGGGCCGCGCAATGCTTCCCTGCGGCTCAGGTAAGTCGAGAGCAGTGAAAAACTCTCTGGCCTCGAGCACCGTCATACCACTGAGCTGTGCAACATTTTTGCCATCAACAGTAACGGCTAAAACCTCTGCCTTATAGCGGGTTCCCTGGCACGAGGGGCAAGCACGCATTGACATAAACGCCTGTAGTCGCTCACGAGCATAGTCACTGTTGGCTTCTGACAGGCGCCTTTCCAGATTAGGAATAACACCTTCAAACTCAGCTTTAAAGCGCATAGTTTCACGCCCAGCACGGGTGTAAACCACTTCTATAGGCACATCGGTTCCGTGCAAAACAAGGTTTTTGGCGCGGTCATCCAGATCTTTCCATGGCTTGCTTAGATCAAAACCAAAGTGATCAGCCAGTGCCCGCAGCCTGTCCCAGTAATAAACCTTATCGCCGTCAAGCCCACCTGACGACCAGGGAACAATGGCCCCTTTACTTATAGAAATATCTTCGTCAGGCACGATAAGTTCCGGGTCAAACTCTTGCTTAAAGCCAAGACCCGTACAAACCTGACAGGCACCATAAGGGCTATTAAAGGAAAAAGCTCTGGGCTCGAGCTCCTCGAGGGCGGTGCCGTGCTCAGGGCAGGCAAAACGCTCGCTAAAAAGCTCGTCCTGGTTTTTATCTGGCAAAAAGAGCTTCATAAGCCCTTCGCCGCGCTGGAGAGCCAGCTCGACTGACTCAGCTGTGCGCGCGCGGTCTTCATCGGTGACGCGTATGCGGTCAATAACCAGATCAATATCGTGCTTTTCGTAACGCTCGAGGTTACTTGCCAGCGCTTCATCTAATGTCTGCACCAGGCCATCTATGCGAATCCGGGCAAAGCCTTCCTTTTTAAGGTCCTGAAAGAGCTTTTTGTACTCCCCTTTGCGACCACGCACCATTGGCGCTAAAATCATGGCTTTTTCGTCTTTAAAGCGCAGTAGCATGCGGTCAACAATTTCACTGGCAGATTGCCGCTCAATTTCACGCCCACAGATAGGACAGTGTGGCGTACCTGCCCTGGCAAACAGTAAACGCAGATAGTCATGAATTTCGGTCACGGTGCCCACCGTTGAACGCGGATTATGGCTGGTCGTCTTTTGATCTATGCTAATCGCCGGACTAAGCCCTTCAATCGAGTCAACATCTGGCTTATCCATAAGGCCCAAAAATTGCCTGGCATAAGCCGACAAACTCTCTACATAACGCCTTTGACCCTCAGCATAAATTGTGTCAAAAGCCAAGGTTGATTTACCTGATCCAGACACTCCCGTAAACACAATAAACGCATTTCGCGGAAGTTCAATATCGACATTTTTTAGGTTGTGCTCACGCGCACCACGAACAATTAAGGATTGCAAGAGAAGATGCCTCCTTGACCCCAAATAGGCCTTAGAATAGTCCTGTTAAAAGATGCTTTTGCATCTCACAAAGGTATAAGTATAGCACCCTGGACCGGGCCTCTTCACAAGTATGAAAATGCACGAACCCGAGCTAATAGGCTATACTTAAAGGTTTAGTCTTTGTGGTAAAGACCTCTATTTGTTCCATGTCCCGGATTTGGTAGTTTTTTTCATTGAAATGTTAAGCTAAAGATGTCTCATACTGAGCTGTTAAACTATCTGCGAGAAAAGGGCCGTTTGGCTTAGCCGAATAGTTTTCTAATTTGCACAACTATGTTAGGTGAATGATGATTGGTATTGATTTAGGCACCACCCATGTAAGGGTTTTTATTAAAGGTCGTGGCATTGTGCTGCGCGAACCTGCGGTTATTGCTGTTGGCAAAGGTGGAAAAGATATTAAGGCCGTAGGCACCGATGCCTACAATATGATTGGTCGTACACCAGGGAGCATACAGGCCGTTCGCCCCATGGCCGATGGGGTCATTGCCGATTATTCATTAACTGAAAAAATGCTCAGGGCTTTTGTCGGCAAAGTTTTGCGCGGACCCAGTCGTTTTTTGCGACCCAATATCATGGTTTGCGTACCCAGCGGAATAACCGAAGTTGAAAAGCGAGCTGTCCTTCAGGCCGTCAATGAGCTTAATGCAAAAAAGTCATTCATCATTGAAGAACCTATAGCTGCTGCAATTGGTGCAGGAATCAATATTGCCGATCCGGTTGGCTCTATGGTTGTAGATATTGGTGGGGGTACCACCGATGTAGCAATCATAAGTTTAGGGGGAATTGTGGTAAGTGACTCCGTCAAAGTTGCCGGAAATATATTGGATGACGATATTGTACGCTATGTGCGCCGCAAGGAAAACTTGCTGATTGGTGACCGAACCGCTGAAGAAGTTAAGCGCACCATCGGCTCAGCCATGCTCTTACCAGGTGAAGAAAATATCAGCAAGGAAATTAGCGGTCGGGATCTGATCAACGGTATGCCTCGTAGCATTACTCTGACAACCGAGGACGTGATTTCTGCGCTTAGCAGTTCGCTCAGCAAAATGGCTGATAGTGTCAGAAAAGTACTCGAGAAAGGCCCACCTGAACTCATAAGTGATGTTGTTGAACGTGGCATTGTCTTAACCGGTGGCGGCGCTATGCTCCGCAACCTTGATATCTATTTGCAAAAGCTGACTCATATACCTGTGATGGTGGCTGAGAATCCGCAGGACTGTGTGGTTATAGGCACAGGCAAAGCCCTTGATTCCGCTGATGTTTTAGAGAGTGCCAACGCCAATCGGCAGTTACAGTACTACTAAGGAACTATAAAATTTTATAAAGGAGGCAATCTAGGCCTCCTTTATAGTTTGTTGTTTTCAGCTTAAGTCCTTAAACCGAAAACACTCCTCCGTATGGTCCATCACCATACCTGTAGCTTGCATGTGAGAGTAAACAACAGTGGAGCCCACAAATTTCAAACCCTGCTTTTTTAAATCCTTGCTCAGCGCATCTGACTCTTTGGTCGTTGCAGGCACCTGAGCCAGAGACTTCCAGTGGTTTATTTTTGGCTTGCCACCAACAAAAGCCCAGCTGTAAGTGGCAAATGAACCGTGCTTTTCCTGAAGTGCAATAAACGCTCTTGCATTGCTTATGGCAGCAGCTATCTTTAGTTTATTGCGAATAATACCTGCATTTTGTAAAAGCTCTTGAGTCTTGGCTTCACCGTAGTTGGCAATGGTTTCCACCGCAAAGTTATCAAAGGCGGCGCGAAAGTTTTCGCGTTTTTTCAAAATAGTTATCCAGCTTAGCCCAGCCTGAAAGGACTCGAGCAGCAGAAACTCAAAAAGCTTTTGATCGTCGTAGACGGGCACCCCCCACTCGGTATCGTGATAGCTGATATAAAGAGGGTCTTGCGTGACCCAGCCGCAGCGATTCATGCCTGAATAGGACCAAAGGGCGAGCTACTGCTGGGCGGTGTTTGCTGGCCTGCCTGGGCTGCAGCAAAGCCTGTTTGAAGGCCCATAACATAGCCAAGCTTGAGCATAAACATAATCGTCGTCGTATCGCCCTGAGCTATTAGGTCATCAAGGTATTCATCAGCACCGGGGGGTAACTCGAGCTTATTTATCTCATCACCGTTTTGCTCTTTCATCTGCTGAATAAACTGCGCAAGTTGTTCTTTAGGATCTGGCATCGAGCGTCCCTTCTTGGATTTGTTCTTCAATCCAGGCAACGATAGCTTCGGCTGTACCCAAGTTGGTTGCCAGCGGTACATTGTGCACGTCACAAATGCGCATCAGCGCACTAACATCAGGTTCATGGGGTTGAGCCGTGAGTGGATCGCGGAAAAAGATGACTGCCAGGACCTTATCTTCGGCAATGCGCGCACCAACCTGCAAGTCTCCGCCTTCAGGGCCAGAGCGCAGACGTTCCACCTCGAGCCTTGCCTTATCCTGCAAAACCCCTCCGGTGGTACTGGTAGCTATCAAATGAAACTTACTAAAAACCGCACTGTGATCTTTGGCGAAAATCGCCAGATCCAGTTTCTTTTTATCATGAGCAATCAGGGCAATTGACTTTTGCATGGCTATAGTTTAATACCAAAAGCGCTACTTTCTCGTACAGGACTCAAGCCTAAACCATTATTTCAATTAGGTGCGGCCCCTGTTTTGTGAGGGCAGCCGCAAGCTGATCATTAAAAGCATCTGCGCTAAGCGCCCGGCTGGCTTCAACCCCCATACCCTGTGCAATGCTGACAAAATCCAGCACTGGATTATCAAGATTGAGCAACTGATCAGCAGTCTGCCCTTTTTTCATAGCACCAACCTTGGTCATTTCACCCTGCAAAATCCGGTACGCCCGGTTATTAAAGAGCACAGTAACCACATCCAGATTTTCTCTGGCCATACTCCATAAGCCCTGAATGGTGTACATAGCCGAGCCATCAGCCTGCAAGCAGAGAACTTTACGGTCAGGGCAGGCAACAGCGGCACCCACTGACTCTGGTAAGCCGTGACCTATGGCGCCCCCGGTACCCTGCAAAACATCATGAGGTCTGGCAGTAGCTAAAGCAGCACCCCGAAAAGAGGTAATAGCTTCATTGACCATAATGGTTTCATCTGGCATAAGGGCAGCTACACTTTGAAAAACTTTATCGAGAGTCAAGTCCCCGTAAGGTAAGTCCGGCAATGCCAGCTTATAGCGCTCGCCCGACGTTTGCGCATCCAGCTCTTCTGCAAGGTACTCGAGCGCCGCCAGAACATTTTCATCGGCGGAGGCAAGTTGCACCACCTTGGCCCCTTCTGGCGCTAGTCTGCTGGGCGAATTGGGATAACCAAAGAAACTCACAGGCTCTTCGGTGCCAACCAGAATAATGGTCTTAAAGCTTCCCAGTTGTTTTAGCGCATCAGGAACAGGATAGGCAAGCGCATCAAGAACGGGGCGACCTGCTCCGCGCTGTAAACGCGCTGTCGGACGGTTCGTCATAAGCTGTGCGCCTGTTTTCTCTGCGATACGGCTAGCAAGCTCGAGCCCTTCATTAATGGCTGCCAGACCCGATAAAAGTAAAAGAGTCGGCCCATCATTCTCGAGGAGACCTGCTATTTCTAAGGCCCTTGCCTCTGAAAATTGCGGACTGACCGGGTCTTTAGACTCAATTAATTCTCCCGATGCTTCGGTCCAGGCTGTATCGGCGGGAAGAATTAGGGTGGCAATCTGCCCAGGCATGCCCCTAGCCACTGTAATCGCATCCGCAGCATCCTGACTGATGGCACTTGCCGAAGCGCTGCTACGAATCCAGCCTGAAAAGGGTTTGGCTAAACTGACAATATCTGTGGTCAGCGGTGCGTCATGCTGTAAATGAAAACTGGCATGATCGCCCACTATGTTGACCATGCCCGACTGAGCCCGCCAGGCATTATGCAAATTAGCAATGCCATTTGCCATGCCAGGACCACAGTGCATAAGCGTACAGGCGGGTTTACCCGTCATACGGTAATAGGCATCTGCTGCACCCGAACAAACCCCTTCAAAAAGCCCGAGTACTCCGCGCATCTGCGGCACCGCATCTAAAGCAGCGACAAAGTGCATCTCTGACGTACCTGGATTAGCAAAACACACATTGACATTATTTTTGACCAGCGTTTTTATTAGACTTTCTGCACCATTCATACCTTCAGTCTATATCAAGTTCTTTAACAAGAGGCTTGCCTAATGCCTAGAATCACAATATTTACACCCTTAAATATCTGTTAATGTGCCGCAAAAAGGTCTGAAATATCTCATATTTATTTGGAAATAAGTCAGCAACAGTAAAGGGTATATAAAGGGCAAAAGACGTAACTATGCCAAAAGCATAATCACGTCTGGAGGGATAGTGTAGGGCATTTTAAGGAGTAAGGCATGTCCTTAAAGGCGCATCCACTCTTTTATGACATGAATACCGAAACCCTACTATTTCGGCTTTTTCAAGCCTGCTGAGAGTTTATAAACAAGGGCATTATCAAAGCGTTATCAAGTGCTAAGGCTGAATCAGAGCGTCCAGCAGGTTTTGTCTCCAAACACTGACCTCGCGGTCATAAATGCCAAAGCCTGCGCCAAACTCCCAGTAAGCCCAGCTAAACCCCAGTTTTTCAGCTTCGCGGCGAATAAAGCTTGTCCAGCGAAGTCTGGACTCGAGATCAGCCTTGCTATAAGCCCCGAATTCTCCTAAAAAGATGGGGCGATTTTCTTTCTGTCCCCATTCGTATGCCTTTTGCAGGGTCTCAGCCAGTTCTGTACCCTGATCTTGGAAGGGGGTCAAAAATCCGGCTTCACCACGAAACTCGAGGGTCTCGAGCAAAAAACTTTGTTCAGCACCAGACGCATTTTTCAAAATCACATCTTTTAATGCAACCGGGTCACCACAGTCCTTTAAGGGTACAACGGTTTCCACATCGGCCTGCAATTGAACAAGTACCTCCAGATCAGACTCGAGGTTGCAGGAAACCCGCAACTCAACATCAGACTTTGCTTTTAGCGCCAAAGCGTTATAGCCTCGTGGCCCCATAATGCTATGGAGTTTTACAAATGAGTCTGCTCCAGCAAACTCAACCTGCCAGTATTCATCTAGACCTTCCTTAATAAAACCCAGACTGGTTTCTTGAGACTGGTTTTGCCAGCGCGATGATAAGCGACGATTGCCCCCGGTCCAGAGCACGCCTGTCGGTGGACTTGGGCTAACCCACTCCGCTCCCTGATGGGTAAAGGCAAATGGCTCATAAAAATGAATGGTCACGATGAGATTGGGGTCATTTGGCAGCTCGAGCCTGTCCAGACTCCCTACCGAATTGTAATTCACTGGTCCAACAATGATAGCTCTGGCAGGATTTGTTTCACGAATAACCGTAATCATCTCAGCTAAAATTTGATTCCAGTACTCAAAATGAGTATTAAATTCATCGTGGGGTTCATTCAGTAGTTCAAAATAAACAGCCTCTGGATAATCCTGAAACCGCTCAGCGATCTGCCGCCAGATCGCTTTAAACCGTTCTGCTTCAGCCACAGGGTCAGCATTAAGCTCGTCATAATGATGGATATTAACAATGATGTTCAGGTCATTCTTTAAGGCTTCCTCTACTGCCCAAACAATTCTGTCCATAAATGCAGCGTCAACGGTGAAGGGGGCTTCTCTGGCTGCATGGTTTGTCCAGCTTACGGGCAAGCGCACACTGTCAAAACCAGCCGCTTTAATCAGGCTAAAAAATTGGGGCTCGAGCACCATGCCCCATTCCCCCTCATTTGGTGCCTCTAAGGCATTGCCCAGATTGACACCGCGACCCAGGTTTTGGTTGCGTTCAAAGATATCTTGAGCAAAGCACAAACCAGAGCCTAATAGAATAACAAGCAGTAACCCTTTTTTCATCTTGCCAGTCTAAAACCTGGGCATGAAAAAAGCCATTAGCAGCTGTTGCTAATGGCTCATAGGGAAGTAAGAAGGTTTACTCGAGCTGTCCTCTGACAAAACGCAGAGCCGTTTCTGCCATGATGGCGGCACCAATCGGCATCGCTCCTTCATCCATATCAAACTCTGGATGATGCAAAAAGCGCTGAGGCGTACCCTTTTCCCAGGTTCCGAGTCGCATCATGGCGCCCTGACTAGCTCTGGTCATATAAGAGAAGTCTTCGCCGCCCATTACCATTTCGCCAGTCACAACATTATCTGGGCCAATTAAGTCTTTGGCTGTTTCCCGAATCCAGTTAGCAACTTTGGGGTCATTATAGAGTGCCGGATAACCACGCGTAATGTTCATTTCGTAATCTCCGCCTAAAGCTTTAGCAATAGACAGGGCCTGTTCGACTTCCTTTAATAAGAGTGCGCGCACTTCGTCACTGGCACTGCGCAGCGTCAGGTCTAGTTCTACATCATTAGGAATGACATTGCTTACGGTCCCACCGACCAAACGCCCCACTGTAACGACCGCAGGCTCGGTTGGTTTTACCCAGCGTGAGACAATACCGTGAAGTGCAGTCAAAATGGGAGCTGCCATAAAAATGGGGTCTCGAGCCAGGTGCGGTGAAGCACCATGACCACCTTTACCTTTTATTTTTGCTGCAATCGAATCAACATTGGCAAGGGTAAAGCCGTCCTTTATGCCAACCTTGCCACTTTCAAGACTCGGGTCAACATGCAGCGCAATAACGGCGTCCAAGCCTTCTATTGCTTTGTCATCAATCATGCGCGTGGCACCGCTATGACCTTCATCATCCTGAGCTTCTTCGGAGGGTTGAAAGAGCAAACGAATTTCCCCATCAAAGCTTTCTTCGGACAGGAGCATAGCAACCCCCATGAGCATGGTGGTGTGTGAGTCATGACCGCAGGCATGCATTTTGCCTGGATTTTGCGAGGCGTAGGGTTTACCCGTCAGCTCATTAATTGGCAAAGCGTCCATATCTGCGCGAATGCCTATCTTGGGACCATTGCCGTTGCCAAGCGTGGCCACAACACCTGTTTTTCCTATTCCTTTTTGGTGTTTCACGCCAAGATTGGTCAGCGTTTCAGAAACAAGAGCAGCAGTTTTGTGTTCACTAAAACTGAGTTCGGGGTTTTGATGGATGGTTCTACGCAAATGACTTAAGGCTGGATAGAGTTCTTGAGCACGCTCGAGCATCGTTGTCTCCTTAAAGTGAATGTGAATGGGGAACCCATAGGCGATTGTATCGTTTTAGCTTAAAACCATTCAGATTTCAGGACGACAAAAAGCTTAGATAATTCATATACCAATCACCTAAATAGCCTGTTTAAATGGTCATTTTACTTAGTTTATAAAGGCAAACAGAGCAGTGCTAGCAGCTAAGGCTGATTCTAAGTTAAACAAAAACATTCCAACATTTTTCTAACAGCCTCTTTTTAAGCTTTGCTCTAGCTCAAAAGAGCAAGAACACAAAAGGAGAAAGAAAGATGAAAAAGTTTATCGTACTGGCACTGGTGGTTTTAGGCATGGGCGTGGCGTTTGCAGAGGCACCTTTAACGGCAGATAACCGTATCAACATAAATACCGCTAGCATGGACGAGCTCATGACCATCCCTGGGGTAGGCGACAAAATTGCTTCAGAAATTGAAGACTACCGCCCTTATGTAAGCCTCGAGCAATTTGAAACTGAATTAGGTAAATATCTGGATGCAGCATCTCTAAAAGATATCGAAGCTAACATCACCTTAGGTCTGGCAAACTTAAACACTGCTACCGAAGCAGAACTTGCAGCCCTGCCTGGCATCGGCCCCAAAATCGCCGCTGAGATTGAAGAGTACCGCCCTTATACCAGCAGCAAGCAACTCGAGGGTGAACTGGGTAAATACTTTGACGCTGAAACCATTGCCAACATCGAGGCCATTTCTACCATTGGTCTTGTAGATTTGAACAGCGCCAGTAAAGAAGAGCTTATGTCTATCCCTGGCGTGGGTGACAAGATTGCCTCAGAAATTGAAGACTACAGACCCTATACCAGCATTCTTCAGTTCCGTGAAGAACTCGGCAAGTACTTAGATGCCGACGCCCTGCATATGGTCGAACTTTTCGTAACCCTTAACTAAAATGTCCCTCCTGAGCACCCTTCAACGACTTGAGACGACGCAGCTTATGCGTCGCCTCATCCTCTTACTCGCCCTCATTGGCATTGTGGCAACCGTTGCCGAACTGCTTCTAATAGAGCATAGCAAAAGCCCCGTGCAGTGGATCCCCTTTCTCATGCTTGCTTTAGCCGCTCTAAGTTTTGGCTGGGTCATTGTGTCACCAAATGCGTTAAGCCTGCGGGTTCTGCAAATCGTAATGGTTATTGTTGCCCTAAGCAGTGCGATAGGCGTTTACGAACACTTTATGGGAAACCTCGAGTTCCAGCATGAAATCAAGCCCAACCTGGCTGGCTGGCCCCTTATCTGGAGAACCTTAAAAGGTGGCGTACCTCTTTTAGCACCCGGCATCTTATTTCAGGTTGGTCTTTTGGGCCTGCTTTATAGCTTCAGACATCCTGATTTAAAAACCGCTATGGCAGTATCATCCCGCATAATGCCACGTGATGCTTCATAGAGCTTGGTCGCCTGCCAAAGATTTGGTTCCCTGAATGCAACTTTGATCGGTCATTGATCTACCAAGACTCGAGCCAAATCCATCAATCTAAGCAATATTTAAAATGAAACAGAAAGTTCTGAGGAGGAACCTGATGAAAATTAAATCGATATTACTGGTAAGCCTGCTAAGCATCTTCGGCATTTTTGGCTTAACCGCCTGTCAAACCAGCCCTCAGCCTGAGCAGCAAGACCTTGGCCTCGAGGCTCTGATTGACGGCTCAAATGTCTGGAAAGAAATCAGCGCACTGCGCGCTTACCACTCATTTGCAACAGATAGAATTACCTACCTTAATTTACGCAATGCAGCAAACAATGCCTTACAAGCTGCTTATACCGCAGACCCCGAACAGAAAAAAGCCCTCTACACGAGCACCAAAATCCGCATGGGATTTTATGTTGAAAGGGTCAAATATCTTTACCGTCAGGGTCAGCTAAGCCTCGAAGCCAAACAAATCGTTTTGCCCAAAGCTCGCCGCATATTGAGAGTACTCGAGCCCCTTAGTCAATAAGCCTTTCTGGACGAGTGGATTGCAAGTACACAAAGCTGACACACGCAAACGGTGTCAGGATTTTTTCTAACGTTTTTCCAACGTAACCGGGCTAAACTCTGGCTGCTCTATCTTTTGGAGGATAAGCTATGAATTGCACAAAACGATCAGGTAATAACTACAATTCTGTAATAACAACAGCTTTAGCAATAGTCCTATCCATCTGATCTTTTAAACAATCAGGATGATAATGACGAAGAGAATAGTTACAAGTCAAGCTTGTAGGAAAAGGTAAACTCAGGCCACGTACCCATGATTTATCTAGTTGAAGATGAAACTGCCATTGCTGAGCCGATTGTGGCGTCGCTGCGGCATCTGGGCTATGAAGCCTGCTGGTTTCAAAGGGCTGATGCCGCACTTGAAGGGCTCCTGAGCAACCCGGTTGACCTGCTTATCGTTGATGTCAATCTTTTAGACGGTGAGGAAGCTGGGTTTGCTCTGGTTCACGAGGCCAGAGAGGCTGACTTAAGTATGCCCATTCTTATGCTCACCGCCCGTGACGCTGTTGAAGACCGCATTCAGGGTTTAGATGTCGGGGCAGATGATTATCTGGCAAAACCCTTTGATTTAAATGAGTTTTTAGCCAGGGTCAGGGCACTGCTGAGACGCGTAAGTCAGGTTAAGCAAAATCAGCTTAAGCGAGGTGAGCTCGAGCTTGACTTTGCCACCAATGAAGTGCGCTGGGAACAAAAAGCCGTGCGCCTTACCCCGAGAGAGTATGCACTTCTGGAAATACTGGCAAGGAACCCCGAACGGGTATTTAGTGCCGAGGAGCTGGTCGACCGCGTCTGGGGCGAGGTAGAAAACAGCAATGTGGTTAGAACCTATATTCACTATCTGCGCAACAAAATCAGTAATGATGTTGTCGAAAAAGTGAGTGGTGGTTACAGGTTGGGCGTTTAGATGTCATTTAGCTGGCGCATCAGCCTCTTTGTGGTTTTTGCGCTACTTATCAGCATGATCACCCAATCCGTCTTAAGTTTCTGGCTGTTTCGCCAGGCGCTAAATGAAGACCTCCATCAGGACCTCGAGCGCTATATGCTTATCATTGAACAGGGCATCATTCAAAGCGATCAGGGGCTCAGCCTCGATTCTGATGCCTTATCTGTGGTCAGCGAATTTAGCGCCTATGCCAATGGTCGTGCGCGCCTTCTGGATAGCCGCGATCAGCCTCTCCTGCTGGTGGGGGGCATTTTTCCAGAAGATACTTCAAACTGGTTTGTGCTGAAACGAAGCTTGCCAAGTGGCTTAAAGCTCGAGGCCGTCATGAATACTAGGGCCCACAACGTCGCGCTGAATGACTACTTAAAGGTCAATCTTTTTACGCTGATCCTACTGCTGATAAGTTTAGGCGTACTCGGATTTGTACTGACGATTCGCTTGCTAAAGCCTATTCGCAACTTGCAGCAAAGTGTCTCAGAGGTGAGTAACTCGGCAGACTTAAGCAGCCGGGTTAAGGTGGGTAAACGCGATGACGAATTGTCACGTCTGGCCCAGAGCTATAACCGAATGATGGAAAAGCTCGAGGCCTACTTTGAGCGTGAACGGCTCTTTACCCGCTACGCCTCCCATGAACTCCGTAATCCAGTAACCGCACTTCGCTTACAAACTGACGCAGCACTGGCTGGCACCCTTCCTGTTGCCAATGTCTTGCCTACCCTGAAGCGCGAACTCCAGCGCATCAGTAACACGCTTGATAGCTTACTGGTACTGGCAAGAGATCAACTCAACCTCAAAGAAGTCTGCAACCTCACGCAAATTGTCAGCGAAAGTGTAGACCGCGCCCGGCTCCTGGCAGCCGACACGTCTCTTTTTATCACCTTTAATCAAACAGATGAGGTCTATATAAAAGGTGATCACGCGCTACTTGCCCGCATGATTGATAATTTACTGGAAAACGCTATCAAATATAGCCCTGCCGGAGAAATAAAAGTTCATTTGAATAAGCGGGCAGACGAAATAAAGCTAGCTGTAGAAGATCAGGGGCCAGGAGTTGCTAAAGAACATCTGGCAAAACTCAGTACGCCCTTTTACCGTGCCAGCCCCAAGAAAAATGGCGCAGGTCTTGGTCTAGCGGTCGTGCAGCACATTGCCAGAGCCCATGGTGCTACACTGAAGTTTACCAATTTACCTTCCACAGGATTTGAGGTGAGCCTGAGCTTCCCCAGTAAAGAGACCTTATGAAACGCTTTTTATTCCTTTTTCTCCTTAGCTTTAGCCTTGCTTCACTCGTTTATGCTGAAGATGACTTAAAGCTCTATGGCGTTATTTCTTACTTATCCAATGATCAGTCGGAATTACGGATTGATGACCTGATTGTCAATCTGAAACAGGCAGATATTGAAGGATTTTTAAGTCTGGGTGCCCTCATTAAGGTTGAGGGACACTGGCAAGCGGAAATTTTTATTGCAGATGAAGTCGAAGTCAAAAGAAGCAGCCAGCCCGACGTTTTCATTTACCGGGGTCAGGTAAGTGACGGACGCCTTTTAGGGCTCGAGTTTCCTGATTTGGTTGACGGTGATTGGCTTGAGCTTACGACCAAACGCAACAAAATGGGCGACCTGCACTTACTGCTGGTTAAACACCTGAGTTCCGACGAGAGTGCCGTTCAGGCGTCAGTCGATGCCCTTACTGAAGATGGCTTTGTGGCTGGCGGCGTCACCATAGTTTCTGAACAAGTTGTGGCAGTAGGCGATCTTATAAGCATTTCTGGTTCCTGGCGAGATGGCAAACTGCTAGAACTACCCTAAGTCCGCTCGAAATCGCGAATGAGCTGCTTAGCAATAACCAGTTGCTGAATCTGACTGGTGCCCTCATAAAGCCTGAGGAGCCGCACATCACGGTAAAAGCGCTCCACAGCATACTCAGCCATATAACCTGCCCCTCCGTGAATCTGCACCGCCCTGTCTGCCACTCGAGCCAGCATTTCAGTGCAGTGCAACTTGCAACAGGAAGCTTCCAACGTTATATTTTTAGCCGCATCAAGCTGTCTTGCCGTTTTTTCGACCATGCATTCCCCGGCATAGGTTTCGGTCTGACTATCAGCCAGCATGGCCTGAATCAATTGAAAATTTGCAATTTCGGTGCCAAATTGCTTGCGGCTCAGTGCGTAGCTTAAACTCTCCATGATAAGTCTCTTCGCCATGCCCACAGCAACGGCAGCCATATGCAATCGCCCTCTATCTAAAACTTTCATAGCGGTTTTAAAACCCTGTCCTTCACGACCACCTATGAGATTTTTGGCGGGCACAGGTACATTGTCAAAAATAACATCACAGGTATAGGTTCCTCGCTGACCCATCTTTTTGTCTTTTTTGCCCAGCGTAATTCCTGGCGTATCTGCCTCAACAATAAAGGCACTAACGCCTCTGGCACCCTCTTCGACCGTACCTGTCCGGGCCATAACCGTAAAAACACCGGCTCTGGGTGCGTTGGTAATGTAGCGCTTGGTACCACTAAGCAGATAGACGTCACCCTCTTTTACGGCAGAAGTTCGCAAATTGGCAGCATCTGAACCATAATCAGGCTCGGTAAGCGCAAACGAGCCAATGAGTTCACCGCTAGCTAAACTGGGCAAATAGTGCTGTTTTTGCTCCTCCGTACCGTCGATCAAAATTCCCTGTGAGCCTATGCCGACATTGGTGGCAAAAACAGAGCGAAAAGCCGGTGACGTCTGCCCCAGCTCCTGAGCAACCAGAACTTCTTCATACATACTCAGTCCCAGGCCTCCGTACGCCTCAGGAATAGACAGGGCAAATAAGCCAAGGGCCTTCATCTCAGTAATCAGTTCATCCGGGACAGCATCGGTTTCCTCTACGTGAGACTCGAGGGGTATCAGCCGTTCCTGGACAAACCGTCTAACCGTCTGTACTAAATGCTCGAGTGTCTCTTGGTCAAGGGGCATAAGATTCTCCTTAAAGCGATGGTATCCAGACAGTTTACCAATGGACTGATCTCATAAAAGCTGCAGATTCCTGGTTAGCAAGCAGAGCAGAATGATTGGATTGTTATAAGAATCAAATAAGACGTGCAAACCATCAAACGCCCTAACGGACAGGAGCCAGTTATCAGTTTTGAACTTTCTTATTTGCTTGTCTTTCCTTGTATGAACCTAAACGTTAAAGAACTCCTAGCCAGATCTCTTGCTTAGCCTGATAGTAGAGCCATGGATTATATCCGCTATTTAAGAGAAAAAATTGGTCATGCTCCGGTCATTTTGGTGGCGGCTGGTAGCCTTATGGTAAAAGAGCAAAAACTGCTCTTACAAAAACGTCTTGATGATGAAATCTGGGATTTGCCAGGCGGCCTTATGGAGCTTGGGGAAACACCCGAAGAAACTGCCAGACGCGAAGTTTGCGAAGAAACCGGGCTCGAGCTTGGCCCACTGCATCTTCTGGGCGCTTATTCTGGCAAAGCTTTTCACAAGAAATATAGCAATGGCGACGAAGCTTACTCGGTTGCCATTATTTATCTTTGCAGCGACTTTTCAGGAGTCTTGCAAAACGACCCTAAGGAAGGGCTCGAGCTTTGCTTTTTTTCACTACATGCCTTGCCCGACAGGCTCTCCCCTACCGTTCAGGAGGCAGTAAAAAGCTACCAGGCTC